>CAYXAK010000019.1:0-29220 GCA_964462585.1 uncultured Halanaerobiaceae bacterium | reverse complement strand
CGAGATATATCTGAGAGCCCCCCATGGAGGAAGCATACTCGCTCACCGTTATCATATCATCGAGTTCCAGACTGTCCTCTTCTATGGCCTCCATCGCCAGAAGGACTGTCATCAATTTGGTTATGCTGGCCGGGGAGTGTTCTCTATCTGCCTGCTCTTCGTAAAGGACCTCGCCCGTCTCAGCCTCCACCAGAATGGCCGAGGCCACCTCCGAACCGGAGAGATCAAAAGCGGCAGCACCGCCCGCGGTAACTGCGAAAAATACCAGGGCAGTTATAAGTATTATGCTGAATCTGTGGATTGTTATATTTTTCATCTCTCATTCACCTTTTCTATCTTCTTTGGCCTCTTCCCACCAGCTATCCAGTTCTGACAGTGATATCTCCTCAATATCCTCTGGATGCTCTTCCGCCCTCTTCTCTATAAATTGAAAGCGCTCTTTAAAGCGATTTATCGTGCCCAGCAGTGCCAGCTCGGGGTCTATCGATAAAAAGCGGGAGAGGTTAATCAGAGCAAAGATCACATCCCCCAGTTCGGATTCAGCTCTGTCCCGGGACTGATCATCTGCAATCGCCTCCCTCAGCTCCGCTATCTCCTCCTCCACCTTTTCCAGCACCGGCTCAAGCTCAGGCCAGTCAAATCCCGCTCCGGCCGCTCTCTCCTGAACTTCACGGGCCTGATAGAGTGCACTCTGGCTGCGGGAATGATCGTCGAGGAGAGAAGGGACTTTTTCTTTTCCTTCATTTTCTTTTTTCTCCTCCTCTTTGATTCTCTGCCATGTTTTTCTCACCGCAGCAGCAGAAGCGGCCTCTTCCCCTGCGAATACATGGGGGTGGCGTCTGATCAATTTTTCGTTCAGCTTCCGAATCAGCTCTGCCAGCGTGAATTCTCCCTCTTCTCTGGCTATTCTGGCCTGAAAGACCACCTGTAATAGCAGATCCCCCAGCTCCTCTTTGAGCATGCTCATATCATCACTGTCGATGGCCTCAACAACTTCGTAAGCCTCCTCCAGAACATACTGTCGCAGGGAGTCGAGATCCTGTTTTCTGTCCCAGGGACAGCCCTCCTCCCCCCGCAGTGTGGCCATTATTTTGATCAGATTTTTTATCTCGGCACAGAGAATTTCATCATCCATTTCTTTCATCCAGAACCCCCCATTTCTTCAGATTAGCAGCCAGTTTCTCTCCTATATATGGTATCAGAACGAGATCTTCATATAACAGAGCGCCGGCCGTTATCATAAAAGCCATATAGATAAAAACACCGGCCAGCACGGAAACAATCAGACTCAATAATGCCGCCAGCGGCACCGCACCCTGCAGGAAATTTATCAGCAGGCCATGCAGGATATAGACTGTCAGCCCCATAACAATTGAAGCAAGAGCAGGATAGGCCATCTCCCGTCGCAGCGGTGGAAGCTTCTTTAATTTTTTCTTCATCGAGATGAAATTGAGGACTGCGGCCGTGGCAAAGCCGGCCAGTGTGGCTGTTGCCGCCCCGTGAATATTGAAAAGCGGTATACCGGTGAGAAAATAGTTCAGACCGGCGTTTACAGCTGCGCCTATGGCCAGATTTCTGGCCGGAATATCGGTTCTGCCCTTGCCCTGCAGTACGGCAGAGGTCGTCTGCTGCATCGTAATGAATATAACGCCCCAGGCTAAGATCATGAGAATGCTTGTGGCCCCGGGTTCAGAAAAAATAACCCCTGTCAGAGGACGGGCCAGAACTGTAAGTCCCACAGCCGAGGGCAGGCCCAGCATAAGCGTGAATCTCACCGCGGTATGAGCCCTTCTGCCGATTAGAGATCTATCATCCAGAGCGTCGGCCTCTGAGATTGCCGGCACCAGACTGGCAGCAAGTGAGACGGTTATGATAGCCGGAAAATTCATCAGAGGCATGGCCACGTTGGTCAGGAGGCCGTAGGAGGTGGTGGCCTCCTCCATAATAAAACCCGCCGACTGCAGGCGCTGGGGCACAAAAACCCAGTCGACAAAACTCATCAGCGGTCTGACAAGGGCCCCAAAAGTAATGGGCAGGCCCAGCCGGGCAAATTCACCCAGTATCTTTTTTGTCCTGTAACTTTTTACCTCCTCCTGTTCTGAAAAGAAGAAGGAGAAGATGTTCTTCCGGCGGCGAAAATATATGTATATCAGCAGTATGAGACCGACCAGAGCCCCTGTTACAGCCCCGAAAGAGGCTCCAGCTGCAGCGAACTCCAGACCCAGCGGAAGCAGAAAATAGGCCAGGCCTATCATGGTAATGGTACGGACCAGCTGTTCCACAACCTGTGATACAGCCGTAGGCCTCATATCCTGAAGCCCCTGAAAGAATCCGCGAAAGGTGGCCATCACCGAGACCAGAAAAACAGCCGGGGCTATGGCCAAAATGGCATAATAAGCTCTGGGATCCAGTTTCAAAATTCGAATCAGGGGGCCTGCCATGAGGACCATTGCCAGCATAAACAGCAGTCCGATGACCACACTCATAACTCTGGCTATGGTGAAAACTCTGTAGGCATCTCTGTTCTCCTCTCTGGCCATGCGGTCGGCGATCATTTTGGCCATGGTCACCGGTATGCCCGATCTGGATACGACCAGCATAATCGTGTAGAGAGGATAGGCCATCTGGTAGATCCCCATCCCTTCAGCTCCGATCATCCGGGTCAGGACAACTCTATAACCCAGCCCCATAACCCGGGAGGCTATTCCGGCAGCACTGAGTATGGCAGCACCTCTGACAAATGAATGTGACTTATCTTCAGCTTCCAACATGATCACCAGAACTTTCTCCGGCTTTGATCTTCGTCATATCCTGAAAATCAAGAAAATCGTCAAAAACCTGTATCAGCCTCTGTATATCATCCTCAGCTTCACCTTTTTTGCGCACGCTCAGACGGGGTTTGCGGCCCGACTTTATCTTTATCCGGCGGGAATATTTGCGGGCCAGCTTCATAACCGCCTGACTGTCAACATTCTCCTGATCGACAAAATAGCAGGTGAAACGGTCCTCCCGTTCCTGGACAAGATCTATATTGAGCAGCGAAGCCCGCATCTTGATTCTGCTTATGGTGAGAAGGTTCTGCACCTCTTCCGGCAGCGGGCCGAAGCGGTCATCCATCTCACCGGCTATCTCCACTATCTCCTCCTCTGAAGAAGCTTTCATCAGCCGCTTGTATATATCAACTTTCTGAGGGGAGTCTGTTATATATTCATCCGGTATATAGGCATCGATATCCAGGTTGACTTCCACATCCACCTCATCTTTTTCCTCCTCGCCCTTGAGCTCTTTTACGGCCCTGTCCAGCAGCTTGCAGTAGAGTGAATAACCGATACTGGCAATATGACCTGACTGCTCGGGGCCGAGAATATTGCCGGCACCTCTTATCTCCATATCTCGCATGGCTATTTTGAAACCCGAACCCAGTTCTGTGAATTCCCTTATGGCCCTCAGGCGCTTTTCGGCAGCTTCAGAGAGCACCTCCTCTTCATTGTGGAGGAGATAGGCATAGGCTATTCTGTCAGTTCTGCCCACTCTGCCCCTGAGCTGATAGAGCTGGGCCAGCCCCATCTTATCCGCCCGGTTTATTATGATAGAGTTGACATTGGCTATATCCAGACCATTCTCTATGATGGTGGTGCACACCAGAACATCATATTCCTGGTTGTAGAAATCGAGCATGAGCTTCTCCAGATGATTTTCCGGCATCTGACCGTGGGCCACGGCCACACTGGCTTCGGGAACCTCCTGGCGGACCATCCGGGCCTGCTCTTTGATATCCTCGACGCGGTTATGCACATAATAAACCTGTCCCTCACGGGCCAGCTCCCTCCTTATGGCATCGCGGATAAGATTCTCATCCCGTTCTTTGACATAGGTGCGGATGGGGTAGCGATTTTCCGGGGGAGTTTCAATCACACTCATATCCCTCACACCGGTAAGAGCCATATGGAGTGTGCGGGGTATGGGAGTGGCGGTCATTGTCAGCACATCTATATTCTTTTTCATATCCTTCAGCTTTTCCTTGTGTGAAACACCAAATCTCTGTTCCTCATCGATCACCAAAAGACCCAGATCATTGAACTCCACATCCTCGGAGAGCAGACGGTGGGTGCCGATAACAATATCGACTCCTCCCTTCTGCACCTTATCCATTATCACTTTCTGCTGTGAGGGAGTGCGAAAACGTGAGAGCATGGCCACATTTATGGGAAAATCGTCGATGCGCTCCCTGAAAGTGTTATAATGCTGCTGGGCCAGGATGGTCGTGGGGACCAGAACAGCGGTCTGCCTGCCGTCGACCGCAGCCTTAAAGGCAGCTCTGATGGCCACCTCTGTCTTGCCATAACCCACATCACCACAGAGCAGCCTGTCCATGGGATGAGGGCTCTCCATATCCTCCTTCACATCAGCGATCGCCTTCTTTTGATCCCTGGTCTCCTCAAAGGGAAAGGCATCCTCAAATTCCTGCTGCCATTCGGTATCCTCGCTGAAGGCATAACCCTCCATGGTCTCCCGGGCTGCATAGAGCTCAATCAGATCAACAGCCAGCTCCTGAACCGAGGATCTGACCCTCTCCTTGACCTGCTGCCATCTATTGCCACCCAGACGATAGAGGCCGGGGTCAGCACCCTCACCGCCAATATATTTCTGCACCAGATGGATCTGCTCTGTGGGAACATAGAGCTTATCGTCATCGGCATACTGGATGAGCAGATAATCCTTCTGCTGGCCCTGGACAGATAGAGGTTCCAGTCCCAGATATTTTCCTATGCCGTGATTTTCGTGGACCACATAATCGCCCGGGGATAGCTCAGAAAAAGTCGATATGGTCTCGGTATCCTCCAGGTCCTGAATCTTTTTCTTCTGCCGCTTTTTCTCGCCCATGATCTCCTTCTCGCTGAAATAGGCCAGCTTGAGCCCCTGCAGCCGGAAGCCCTCGGCCAGATTGCAGGGGAGGATTATGACCTCATTATCCCGTGAGCTGAGATCGACCTCCCGCACCACATCCAGAGAAAACCAGCTCTCAAGATGCTCGGACAGCTTGCGGCATTTTTCCATATCACTGAGCCCCAGCAGAACTGTATAATCCTCGGCCAGCAGCTCCTCAATTCTTTCGGCCAGCATATCAAAGCGTCCGTGATAGGGCTCTATGCTCTGGCCCTGAAAATCCACACCGGATAGTTTTTGTCCGGATTCCTGCTCTGATAGGCATTCGATATAATGGGTGGTGTAGAGCTTTTGATTCATCTCGGCCGGTGTGAGAAAATTGTCCATATAATAGGGAAGAACCTCACCTCTCTCCAGAAGATCGGTGAAGTTATCGGATAAATTCTCATATTCCTGGCTGTAGCTGTTCTCCAGGCGGGAGGGAAATTCCAGTATATATGAGGTCTCCGCCGGCAAAAAATCAAAAACTGAATCAAGCTTATCGTAGAAAAAGGGCAGATACTCGCGCAGGATCTCGCTGTTTAAATTTTCAGCCCCTTCACTCAACAGCCTGGCCCGTTTTTCCTGCAGCTTCTCCGCCGCTTTTGGATGCTCATCGCTCAGCTCCTTCTGGCGCTTTTCCAGTGTTCTGCTGACGGCGTTTATTCTCTGCTCGAAATCGCCGGGCAGCAGCAGTTCCGAGGCGGGTGTGATCGCCAGTTTTTTCAGCTCCTGCCGGGAGCGCTGGTCATCCAGTGAGAAGGTGCGGATCGATTCCAGCTCATCTCCGAAAAACTCCAGCCGGCAGGGCAGCTCCTCCCCGGGCGAAAAGATATCTATTATACCCCCCCTGCTGCTGAACTCACCCCGGCCTCCCACCATATCCCGGCGGCTGTAGCCCATATCGATGAGTGAAGATGTCAGCTCCTTCAGGTCATATTCCTCTCCCCGCTTAAGCTGTTTCTCCAGAGCTCTCCAGCGCCAGACCGGGGGCAGCTTTTTATGCAGGGCAAAGATGGAGGAGACAGCGATACAGGGGCGGGGCGAATGGCGGAAGCGATGATATATCTTCAGCCTCTGCCCCTCTTTCTTGCTGTCCACGGGTATCTGTTCATGTGGTCTCACATCCTGCTCGGGAAATAAAAATATATCATCCTCCGGCAGCAGGCGGGCTAAATCCTCATAGATCTCACCGGCTCTGTATTTGTCCCGGGCCAGCACAAAAAGACCGTTATTGAGCTCTCCCTGAAGCTGGGAGAGCAAAAACGAGAGCCGGGACTGCCACAGTCCTGTGATCTGAAGATTATCCCCCTCACCTATTCTGGAGATCAGTCTTTCAATTTTTCGCGGTTTACTGCCCTCATATCTGATCATATTATCCTCCCGGTAGTCTCTAATTAAACCTGTTCATTGCCATCTCACAGCCTTCTTCACACCAGAATTCAGCTGCAGCCACAGCCCTCTTCAATGCCGGCTCTATAACCTCTTTTTTCTCCTCCGGCGAAAAAGTGGTCAGCACATAATCAGCAGCGCTGGCACCTGCAGGCGGGCGGCCGATGCCCAGTCTCAGCCGGCAGAAATCACCGGATTCAAGGGATTCCACCACAGATCTGACACCGTTGTGCCCGCCGCTGCTTCCGCCCCTTTTTAGCTTTATCCGGCCTGATTCCAGGTCGAGATCATCGTGTATAACCAGAAAATCCTCCGGTTTTAGACCGTAAAAATCCGCTATTTTTCTCGCGGACCTGCCGCTTCTGTTCATCAGGTTAAGGGGCTGGGCAATGATAACTCTCTTTCCGGCTATCTCCCCTTCTGCCAGAAGTGAGTCGAGCCTCTTCTCCGGGCTCATATCGTGTCTGCCGGCAATCTGCTTGATAACCTTAAAACCTATGTTATGTCTGGAATTTTCATATTTTTTTCCGGGATTACCAAGTCCCAGCAATATCTTCATATATTTTCATCACCGCCTACAAACAGTAAAAGGCGCAACCCCACCTGCCGATGAGGTTACGCTTTGATGGCTGATATATCACTGCTTATTGCTTACATATAATCTCTCTGCTCCGGTTCCTCTTCCTCTTCGGCTTCCTCGGCCTCTTCGGCCAGCTCTTCTTCGATCTCCTCTTCCTCTTCGCCGATAACTTCCGGCTCCAGTGTTTCCACATCGACCAGAGTTTCCTCTTCTTCGGTGATCTCTTCACTGGGAGGCACAACGGTGACGAGGACATCATCGGGATCATGTAAGATCTCTACATCTTCGCTCACTTCCAGTTCACTGACCTGGAAGGAGTCTCCCACATCAAGCTCGCTGATGTCAACCTCAAGTGCCTCGGGAATATCGCCGGGCAGGCATTCCAGTTCGACATCACGCATCAGCTGCTGCAGAACTCCACCCTCTTTGACACCTATGGAATCACCGGTCAGTCTGGTGGGAACTGTGACCGATATCTTCTCATCCATGGAGATAGCCTGAAAATCAACGTGTAAAAGCAGGTCCTTGATCACATGTTCCTGATAATCCTTGATCATAGCTGTTTCGGTTTCCAGCTCTTCCTCACCATCGACGATGGTCAGCTCGACAATGGCATTTTTGCCCAGGTGTTCTTTTACCTCCTCCGGATCTACGGTCAGAGGCTGTGGTTCACGCTTTCTGCCATATACTACACCCGGTATCTTACCCTCACGCCGCAGACTGCGGGCGTTGCCTTTGCCTGTCTCCTTTCTCGCTTCCGCTTTCATCTCTACTTTTTTCATGCTTCTCACTCCTTGCCAGTTTTATTAGCAGTATTTATTTATAATTTGCCATCCGTAAAAAATAATCCACAAATTTAATTATAACATCTAGGCCTTCCCTGAACAAGTGTAAATTCCCCTCTATTTAAAGAGCACACTGACCGAAACATCTTTGAAGATGCGGTCGATAGCCTCACCCAGAAGAGGTGCCACGGAGAGTATCCTGAGATTATCCAGGTTCTCCGCCTTATCCCCCTGTGGTATCGTATTCGTCACAATGATCTCCTCTATGGGAGCTTCGCTCAATCTCTGCACAGCCGGACCGGAGAAGAGAGCATGTGTGCCACAGGCAAAAACCTGCTTTGCCCCTCTTTCCTTCAGTGCCGAGGCTGCACCGGACATCGTACCGGCCGTATCTATTATATCATCGAATAGTATGACATTGCGATCTTCAACACTGCCTATAATGTTCATGACCTCAGCCACATTGGGCTGGGGTCTTCTCTTATCGATGATGGCCATTGGTATGTTCATCTTCTGAGCGAAGGATCGCACCCTTTTAACCGAACCCACATCAGGGGCCACGGCGGTCAAATTATCCACCGCTTTCTCCTCAAAATAATCGACCATTATGTTGGCAGAGAATAGATGGTCGACAGGTATATCGAAAAAACCCTGGATCTGCGGGGCATGCATATCTATAGAGAGCAGCCTTCTGGCACCTGAGGTGTGAAGAAGATTGGCCACCAGCTTGGCCGTGATGGGATCTCTGGCCTGGGCTTTGCGGTCCTGACGGGCATAGCCGTAATAGGGCACGACTGCAGTGATTCTGCGGGCAGAAGCCCGTCGCAGAGCATCTATCATGACCAGAAGTTCCATCAGATTTTCATTGACGGGAGGGCTGGTGGGCTGTATGACGAAGACATCCGCTCCCCTGACAGTCTCCTCGATCTTGACCGATATCTCACCATCCTGAAAGCGCCCGATCTCCGAGCTGACGAGCTCTGTTCCCAGATAACTGCATATATCCTGGGCCAGCTCTTCATGACAGTTTCCAGTAAAGATTTTCATCTTATCTCCATATGCAGGCATTATTTGCCCGGCCTCCTTGCAGCTGTACGGTGATTATTGTGCACTCATCGCTTCTTTTTATGGAATCTGGCAGGAACACCCAGCACCACAGAACGCTCCTCCACATCATCGGTCACAACAGAGCCGGCGCCGGTGCTGGCACCATCGCCTAACTCCACCGGAGCCACCAGTGTGGTGTTGCTGCCAATAAACACCTCATCTCCCAGTTCTGTTCTGTGTTTATTCTCTCCATCATAATTGGCAAAGATGGTTCCGGCTCCTATATTGCAGCCCCTGCCCATGCTGCCGTCACCTACATAGCTTAGATGGGGAACCTTGCTCTTCTCCCCTATCGAGGATTTCTTGAGTTCGACAAAATTGCCTATCTTTGCCCCTTTACCCACCTCATTGCCGGGGCGGAGGTGAGCATAGGGACCGATCTTAACCTCATCCCCTATCTGGCTGGCTATGACAAAACTGCCCTGTTTGACCTCGACCTCTCTGCCCAGCCGGGCCTGATCGAGCTGGCAGCCGGGTCCTATATAGCTCTCAGGGCCGATTCTGCTGCCTGCTCTTATCACAGTCCCGGGATATATCGTGACATCCCGGGCAATCTCTACATCCTTCTCTATATATATTCTATCGGGATCGATCAGTGTGACACCATTTTTCATATGCCGGGCGCGTATTCTCCCCTGCAGAATATTCTCAGCCCGGGCCAGATCCTGGCGATCATTTATACCTATGATCTCATCGGGTTCAGCCCGGCAGGAGGCCAGCGGCTGCACCTCTTTGATGTGATCGATAGTTTCTGGCAGATAATATTCATCCTGGGCATTATCATTATCAACAAGCTCTAAAGCTTTCAACAGCAGACCGCTGTCATAGCAGTAAATTCCGGCATTTATCTCCTCAATGCTGGCTGTATCGTCATCGGCATCATGCTCTTCTACAACCTCCTTGATCTCCCCTTCTTCATCCCGCACTATCCTGCCATATCCGGTGGGATCATCGAGGGAGGAGGTGAGCATCGTCATACCGGCCTCACTCTTTCTGTGTATATCGATCATTTCCATCAGAGTCTCCTGCCTGATCAGGGGAGTATCTCCGTAGAGTATAAGACACTGCCCCCTATGTGATGAGATATGATCCTCTGCCTGACAGACGGCATGGGCTGTGCCCTTCTGCTCCTGCTGCTGCACAAACTCTACAGCATCCGGGCTGGCGATCGACTCCTTTACCTGCCGGGCCTGATGCCCGACAACACATATCACGTTATCTGTAAGGTCGAGAGCCCCCTCTATAACATGATCTATAAGCGGCCTCCCGGCCAGTTTATGTATCATCTTATTATATCCGGACTGCATCCTGGTCCCTTTTCCGGCCGCCAGGATAACGACCATCAGATCATCCATCAAATCCCCTCCTGTTATAAACCTCTAATCGTATGGATTATACCAGAGCCGGGCACTATTGTCAAATAGCAGAGAGAACCGGGAAAGCCGCAGAAATCGACATATCTCTGCAGTTTTCCCGGCAGAACAGCCAGAACTGACTGTGGCCTCAAGCGACAGCGGCCTTCAGCTAACCCGTCTTCTCTCCGGCCCGTTCAAATTCCTCCAGAACCCTGCTCTGGATCTTCTCCCTGAAATCTGAGGTTATGGGAAAACAGACATCATAGTAGTTCTCATTCCACTCCTTGGCGGGCATGGAAACAAAAAGGCCGTTTTTACCCTCGACTATCCTGAGACCCTTGACGACAAAACAGTCCTCAAAGGTCATCGAGGCAGCGGCCTTGAAGTTGCCATTCCCCGTGGCAGGAAAAATTCTAACCTCTGTAATATCCACCTGTATCCCCCCCTTTACATGAGATACTTCTAGTATATTTGGGAAATACAGGAAAGTCAAGTATTATTTTCTACTTTTTTTATATAATTCCACAGCTCGTCACCGCCCTGCCAGTCCAGCTCATAGCTCAGTCCATCTTCCTCCACCGCTCTGTTTTTCTCTGTTATCCTCCCGGCCCTGAAGGCGGGAATGTCATTCTCTCTCAGCTTCTCTATAAGGCCTGAGGCGGAGGGAAGGGAGATGAGCATGCTCCCTGAAGATATCAGCCCATAGGGATCGATGCCCAGGCTGCGGGTAATCTCCCGCACGGGCTCGGGCACCAGCTCCGGCCTCTTTTCCAGTACAAAGCCCAGACCTGCAGCCTGGCTCATCTCCGACAAGGCGCCGTAGAGGCCGCCCTCTGTGATATCGTGCATGGAGTTTACACCAAATTCTGCAGCTATCAGCCCCTCGGGCAGAACACTGAGCTCCTTTTGATAGGCCCGGGCGGCCTCAATGGTTTCAGCGCTCACACCGGCCTGGAGCAGATGTTCGGAAAAATCACTGGCCAGTATGAAGCTTCCTTCCAGCCCCAGACCTTTGGTCAGCACTATATCGTCACCGGGTTCTGCTCCACCTGTGGCCACATATTTATCCCTGTCAGCCCGGCCTATAGCCGTCACCACGATGAGGCTGCGGCTGACCTCGCTGAGAATTTCCGTATGGCCTCCCAGCACCTGGATTCCCAGCTCGCTGGATGTTCTGTCGATCTCCTGCATCAGCGAGCTGATCTCATCATCCCCTGTGCCGGGGGGGAGCAGCAGAACAACCTGTATGCCGATAGGATCAGCACCGGTGGCCGCCAGATCATTGCAGGCCACATGCACGGCCAGATAACCGGCTTTATGGCCTGCCCCTGTGATGGGATCGGAGGATATGGCCAGGACCTCTTCGCCAAAATCCACCACGGCACTATCCTCGCCCAGCCCGGAGTTAATCAGCACATCCTCACGGTGATGCGTTATCCTGTTCAGAACAGTATTCTGCAATCTCTTCGAAGTTAATTTTCCAACTTCCATTATGAACATTACCTCCTGCGGTGTCAGATTGATGATGCCTGTTAACCGCCCCTGAAATTGACTTTAAACAAATTCTCCTCTCCCTGCCAGTTCGCCATAGTCCTCTCTACTCCCGCACTATCAGCAAAAAAAACCATAAAGGTGGGCCCGCTGCCGGTCATCTGGATATGGGCGGGTGAATGATAAGCAATTTTTTCTCTGAGCTCCTGCAGAGAGGGATATCTTTCCAGGGCAACTCTCTCCAGCACATTCTGCCAGCCTTCCTGCCAGGTTATACCTCTGCCCGATCTGATCTTCTCCACCAGCCTGGAGGTCTCAACTTCGGCCGAGATCACGCTGTCATCCACACCGGCAAAGATCTCGGACGTGGCCAGAGAAAACCGGGGCTTGACCAGCAGAAGTGTATGATCACCCGGATGGGGCAGTGAGGTGAGTTTTTCACCCCGTGAGCGGGCCAGGGCGGTTCCTCCCCGCACACAGAAAGGCACATCAGCTCCCAGTTTAAATCCCAGCTCTTCCATTCTCTCCCCGGCAAGGCCCAGAGAGAACATCCTGTTAATCCCCCGGATAACAGCAGCAGCATCGGCACTGCCACCTGCCAGTCCTGCAGCGACCGGGATGGATTTAAAAAGCTCTATCCTCAGGCCGCAGCTGATTTCTTCATATTCCTGCTGGAGCAGATTGGCTGCCTGCCAGGCCAGATTTCTGCTGTCACGCGGGACCTCATCATTCCCTCTCACCTTGAGCTCTATACCTTCATCTATCCCGGTCAGCAGAATTTCATCACAGAGATCGACACTCTGCATTATGCTCTCAAGCCTGTGATAACCATCGTCAAATCTGCCCCTGACATCGAGAGAAAGATTGATCTTGGCAGGTGCAGTTTCTCTTATCTCTTCTTTCATAATGATTTATACCCCGCTTTGCAGCTATTCACAGTAATTATAACACTAAAGCATCTATAAGTTAAGGGCGGAATTGACCCCGGATTGCCAGCCGAAATTACAGTTGATATAATTCAGTCAGGAGGGATGCAGATGGCCACAAAGAAATTGAAATGCTGGCATATCTACCACAGCGGCACGGCAATCTATGTTCCGGAGGAGGAGACTCTGCACATTTTTGATTATTATCGCCAGGAAGGTGATAGATTCCCCGGGCACTGGCAGAAAAACTTCTCACCCCGGAAAACCTATATCTATGTAAGCCATGGACACGGTGATCATTACAGCTCCGATATCTTCTCCTGGTCGGAAAAATTTGCCGATCTTCGATACATCCTCAGCAGTGATCTTCAGAGCAAAACGGCTTCATATCGAAATCAGAATCTACCCCTCAAATATCTGAGCCCGGGAGATAAAATCACAGCAGGCGGCATCATCATCAAAGCCTATGAGAGCACAGATGAAGGCATATCCCTGCTCATAGAAGAGGGGCGGAGAAAATATTTTCACGCCGGAGATTTAAACTGGTGGGACTGGGAGAGCTTCTCACCTGAGGAGAGAAAGAGAGAAGAGCGGGATTACAAAAAAACGGTCGATAAGCTGCAGAATGCCGGAATAGATCTGGCCTTCGTTCCCGTCGACCCCCGGCTGGGCGAGAGTTACCACCTGGCCGCAGAATATTTTATGCGGACTGTAAAACCTGAAGTCCTGGTCCCCATCCATATTGCCGACAATTATTCAATCACTTCCCGCTTCAGGCAGAAATTTGCGGATATGGAGACCGAAATTATCGAGATCTCCCGACCCGGCGAAGAATTCGATATTGAGCTGAGAGGATAACCTCCCGCATTCATTAACCCCCCGCTGTTAGGCGGGGGGTTTTAAAGATCAACTTCCGGGCATCGCATTCTCTCAGTCTATAAGATCCAGCTCACGCCCTATCTTCTTGAACTTATCCAGGGCAAATTCCAGATCATCATGTCCGTGAGCGGCCGAGATCATCACCCTTATCCGGGCTTTATCCCGGGGGACTGTGGGATAGCCTATGGACTGGGCGAATATTCCCTCCTCAAACAGCCTGTCGCTGAATCTGCTGGCTGTTTTTGCTTTGCCCAGCATCACGGGAGTTATGGGGGTTTCGGTCTTGCCAACATCGAAGCCCGCGTCCTTCATGTTCTCCTGAAATACCTCAGCATTGTTCCAGAGTTTCTCCACCAGCTCATTATCCTTCTGCAGAATATCAATAGCCTTTATGGTCGCGGCCAGATCCGGCGGGGTTACGGCCGAGCTGAAGAGAAAGGGCCTTCCCCTCTGGCGCAGAAATTCCACCAGTGTCTCGCTGCCGGCCACCGCACCTCCGACAGTTCCGAAGGCTTTGGAGAATGTTCCCACCTCGATATCGACCTCACCGTGCAGATCAAAATGATCGACGATGCCGCGGCCGTGGCTGCCTAAAACACCTTCACCGTGAGCATCATCGACCATAACTACCGCATCGTATTCCTGAGCAAGCTCCACAATCTCCGGCAGGGGAGCTATATCTCCATCCATGCTGAAGACTCCATCCGTTATGATGAACCTGTGGCGCCCATCACAGCTTTCCAGCACTTCCTCCAGGCTCTCCATATCCGCATGCTCATAAACCTCAAGATCGGCCCGGGAAAGACGGCAGCCGTCTATGATGCTGGCATGGTTCAGCTCATCGCTTATTATAACATCTTCTTCTCCGGCTATGGCAGGAATTATGGCCAGATTGGCATTGAAACCGGACTGAAAGGTCAGCGTGGCTTCGGCCTTTTTAAATTCAGCCAGCCTCTCCTCCAGCTCTTCATGCAGCTCCATGGTCCCCGCTATGGTCCGGACGGCCCCAGGACCGACACCGTATTTATCGGCAGCCCTCTGAGCCGCTTCGACCAGCTCGGGGTGGTTGGCCAGTCCCAGATAATTATTTGAACAGAAATTCAGCTTCTCCTCACCATCGATCTCCACCCAGGCTCCCTGGGGGCTTTCCAGTGAGCGTATATTATTGTAAAGACCCTCTTCATGCAGACTATCTATCTCCTCCTGCAGATGGTCAATAAACCCCTCATTCATAAACCTTTACCTCCTTTTAAGTTGAAAGGACTATTTTACCGCATCTGCCCTCTTCCATCAGCTTCATTCCCTTTTCATATTCATCCAGAGAAAATTTATGTGTGACCAGCTTTTCCAGATCGATGATGCCCTCCCTGAGGAGCCTTTTGGCAATATACCAGGTCTCATACATCTCTCTACCCGTAATCCCCTCAATTTCAGCTCCTTTAAAGATGAGATCATTATTTAAATCCAGTGTAACCTCTCCAGCGGGAAGGCCCAAAATTGCCATTTTGCCCCCCGGAGTGAGCTGCCTTAAGCCCTGCCTTATCGCGGCCTCAACACCTGACATCTCGGCCACAAAATCGACACCATCACCATCAGTTATTTCATTCACATGATTTTCCACATTATCAGCAGGATCAAGGGCATAGTCCGCGCCCATCTCCAGAGCCATATCACGCCTGTATTCCATCGGTTCTGTCACCGTTAAAGTGGCGGCACCGAAAGCTCTGGCCACCGCTACCGACATCAGGCCGGCCGGGCCTGCTCCGGTGACCAGAACGTTCTTGCCCCGGACACTGCCGGCTTTGATCGTATCGATGGCATTTCCCAGTGGTTCCTGCAGTGAGGCCATCTCAGCCGGTATCTCCTCCGGGGTTTTCACAGCCACCCGGGATTCGATAACAGCATATTCGGCAAAAACACCGTCGGTATGGACGCCCAGAATTTTCATGTTCTGGCAGATATGGGCCCTGCCGGTACGGCATTGATAGCAGTGACCGCAGTTGATATGGGTCTCGGCGGAGACGAAGTCACCTTTCTCAACCCTGGTCACCTGCTCGCCTACCTCCAGGACTTCACCGGCCACCTCATGCCCCATTATGTGGGGCAGAGATATATTTTCCCGGGCCCACTCATTCCAGGAATAGATATGGTAATCACTGCCACAGATCGATGTGGTCTTAACCTCTATCAATATCTGAGTGGGAGAGGGTTCGGGAACCGGGACCTGCTTGATTTCCGCTCCAGGTTCAGCTTCGGTCTTGACTACAGCTGTCATCTCTTTCTGCATTATTTGTGTAACCTCCCTGGAAGCTGATTTTCAGTTCAATCAACTTCCACATTTATATTGCTGGCCGGGCTGGAAAGCACCACATGGATCTGGCGCTCCTGAGCGGAAAAATCCTCTGTCTCAAAGGTGTTGGGATCAACTTCTTTTAGACCCATCTCCTCAAAATTATCGTTGCTCACCACATTCTCGGTGTCGATCCGAAACCCCACCCCGGCCGGTATATTGAAATTCATATTTGAAGCGCCGGAGCTTATCTCCACCTCGCTGCTGTATTCTCCAAAGGTTATCGAAAGATCACTCACCCCGGCATTTATCTCCAGATCATCGATCTGAAGACGGGAAAAATCGAGCTCATAATGCCCTGCCCCTGACTCGATATTGAGCCTGTAGGGGATCCTGTCATTGAGAGCAAGTGATGCGTGATTGATTATATCGATCTCTTCCAGCTGGAATCTCTGTCTCTGATGAACCGAGAGGCTGCCCAGTCCCTCGCTGGTGTCAAATTCATAATCCACATCAGGCTGCTCCTCGCGATATTCAAAGGTGAGATCGTACAGCTTTTCTCCCTCTTTCCCTGCTTCTTCATCCAGATGCTGTATATCGATTCTGCCCGCATCAACCCTCAGATTGATATCCATAATTTCAATCTGAGGATCGAACATCATCTGTGAATCCAGCGTATCGGTGTGATTTTCAACCTGCCGGGCGGGTCGGCCCACCAGATTCCAGTAGATAATATTCCGGGGATGGGGAAAGAGCAGGCCGACAAAGACGATGACCAGCAGAAGGGGGGTGATCCACCAGATTTTAGTCTGCCGCACGAGTATATTCAGCCCGATCAGTATCAGAAAAAGAGGCCAGCTCCTTGTCAGAAGATGCCAGACATTATAACCGATGATATCGAAAGTATTGAGCAAAAACAGAGCACCGATGCCGATTAAAATTACACCGAAAGTGATATCAGCACGATTGTGACGGCTATCTGCCACCGAAATCCACCCCCCTTATCAGCAAAAAGACACCTATGATGACGAAGATCAGGGGCCAGAAAGGCCGGAAATATATGGCGGGAAACCAGATATCGAGCAGAAAAAATGCCCCCAGGATCACGAAAAATATGCCCAGATAGCGCTGGCGCACTCTTCCCCTGCCGCGGGAAGAGCGATCTTCCTCTGCGGAGAATTCCTCCTCATCAGCTTCAGAGAATTCAGCTTCAGATTCGCCCTCACCCGCAGCCCCGCTTTCAGCCTCGATGGAGGGCTGCAGGGGAATTATTATCCAGGCGATGATATAGGCCAGCAGACCGGCCCCTTCTGCAAAAAACATGAGAATAAAGAAAAGCCTGATCAAAATGGGGTCAACATTGAAATATTCAGCTATACCACCACATACTCCTCCCAGAACTTTATCACCGCGCGACCTGTAAAGCCTTTTTTTCTCCCCGTCAGCATTCTTCACTTTGACAACCCCATTTCCGGTTTATTTTGCTAATAGCGGATAATATCTATATTCAAGCCTCTTTCGAACCCTCTCTACCGCTTATTATATCTTATATTGTTGCAACATTCAAAGTAAATTGATCCTCTCGGCTCCGGCCCGGCTGGAAGCTGTATACATTTTGCTGTGATAATCCCTCAGCATATTCTGAGCGCTGAATTTGTCATAAGTGGAAGAAATGCTCTCCCTCATGATCGATTCCCACTCATCTCTCTCCTCATAATAGGCCGGAAGAACTTCCTCCAGCAGAACCTCATAGAGTGCTTCGAGATCATGCTTATCCTGTTTCTCTGCAGTTTCGGCTTCAAGACCATCTCCAAACTGCCAGCCGTTAACACCGTGCTGGCAGGCTTCCGGCCACCACCCATCGAGAATGCTCAGGTTGGGAATGCCGTTCATGGCAGCTTTCATGCCGGAGGTGCCGCTGGCTTCCTTGGGACGGCGGGGATTGTTCAGCCAGATATCGACACCACATGTCAGCATTCTGCCTATCTCCATATCATAGTTTTCCAGAAAGACCACACTGTCAGGATATTTTTCGCCCATCTCCACCAGTGTGGAAACAATCTCCTTGCCCTTATCGTCAAGTGGATGGGCCTTGCCGGAGAATACTATCTGAATTTTACCTTCTTCCAGATAGGGTTCAATCTTCTCCTCATCTGTGAAGATGAGCGGTGCTCTCTTGTAGGGAGCGGCCCGGCGGGCAAAGCCTATGAGAAGTTTATCCTCATCCAGACAGGTGCCCTCTCTAGCTTCGATAAAATCAATGAGCTCGGATTTTAACTCCTGATGCACGGGGAGGAGTTCTTCCCCGTCCTCATAGGCCGATATAATTCTCTCATCGACCCAGGTGGGCTGATGGACACCATTTGTGATGGCCAGTATCGAAGCTCTATCATCCACCTTCTCCCACATATCCCTGGCTGTGCGGCCGTGCAGCTGTGAAACTCCGTTTGCTATGGAAGCCAGCCGCAGGCCGGCCACCGTCATGTTAAAGGGAGCACCGCCGATTCTTACCATCTGATCGATATTCAGGCCATTGAATGCCCCCATATATTCCAGCGTTTTCAGGCTGTGCTCCTCATTGCCCTGTTCCACCGGTGTGTGGGTGGTGAAGACTATCTTCTCCCTGACGTTCTGCAGGGCCTGGGAGAAATCAGCTCCACCAGCCATCTCCTCATTCAGAAGCTCGGTTCCCGCCAGCGCTGCATGTCCTTCATTGAAGTGATAGACATCGACATCTATACCCAGCTTCTCCAGGGCCCTCACACCGCCGATGCCGAGAACTATCTCCTGGGCGATGCGCTCCTCGCTGAACCAGCCGTAGAGCTGACCTGTTATCCATTTATCTCCACCCTCATTGTCAGGATGATTTGTGTCGAGAAGGTAGAGGTCGCTGTTGCCAAAGTCGGAAGCTTTGTAGATATGACAGCTGACACTCCTCCCTCTTATCTCTACTGAAACTTCATGGCCCGTATCCTCCACCAGATCATATATGTGATCATTGCGGGGATAGCTGTCGACAGGATCACCATCTGCATCGATGTTCTGACGTGTATAACCCTGCCTCCACAGAAGCCCCACACCCACAAGGGGATAATCCAGATCATCGGCGGCTTTGAGGACATCACCTGCCAGAATACCCAGACCCCCTGCATATATGGGAAAGCTTTCATCGAGTCCATATTCCATGCAAAAATAGGCAACTGTGGGTTTACCTCTTCTGTTTTTTTCTGTCTTCATATCATATCACCCGTAATAAATTATTTTGGGCCAGAGCTTACTCTATTTTTCACATTCTCTCTCAAGCCGCCAAATCCTGCTTCCAGCCCGGTATAAATTCAGTCACCTCTGTAAAATTTTCCGGCCGGAGTCCGTCAGCAGTAAATCTCAGGCATTCTGCTCCTGCGGCCGGGTAAAATTTAAGCCAGAGATATGGAAAAACAACAAAAATACAGAGGGGCCTCTCTGCTCTCAGGCATCAGGGCCCCTCTGCATGTGATATCAGCTCATATTTTCATCAGTTCAGCAGTGACAATCTATAGATAACCGCTCTCACTCAGTATCTCCCGGGCGGTCTCTTCATCATCGTCAGAGACCATGACCACGGGCCCTGAGCAGCCCATCCCTGTTTCGGCATAGATATCCCGCTTCCACAGGGACTCACGGGCACTCTCAATATCGAGGACATCCACACCGGATATCTCCACATCGGTCTTCTTCTCGGGAGGAGCTGATATCTCTTCACCACCGGTTGAGTCTTTTTCCTCCGGCTCCAGCACCTCTTCCAGTCCGGCACTTTCGGCCTGGCCGAGCAGATCGTCATACTCCTGGTTCAGCCCGCCTCTGTATGCTTCGGCCATATATTCCATCGCTCTGGCGATAACCGGAGCTCCAGAAGCCCTGGATACTATGCCCACGATATTATCCTGTCCGGGGCCTATACCCGGACCATAACCGAAACCGGATACCTCATAAACCCCTCCACCCTCACGGGCGGAGAAGAGCTTCATGAGGAGATTACCTGTCAGTGTATCACAGACCATGACATCACAGCTGCCCACCAGGAGATCGTTGCCCCTCATCACACTGCCGCCGTCACCTCTGACGGATTCGGCAAACCGGAAATCAAGACCGCTCTCTTTGAGCTCATTCAGGGCCTTTTGGACCTTGCGGGCCCCTTCCACATTTAAGATGCCCAGTTCGGGCTGATCAATGCCCAGAGCCCGGGCGGTGGCCAGGCCTGACAGAGCATTTCTGACCATGGCCTCCACCCTGTCTGTGGCACTGCTGCCGGTGGTGGTGGCTAAAAGCATCTCCTCGCCGCTGCAGGGAGAGATAACCCTGCCCACCGTGGCCACTCCCAGGGGGAAGCTGTAATGGAGTGTGACAGCACAGTCGATCTCATCCTGGCTGAAGAGCTCCTCCATGATATCATGTGCTTCCTCCAGATCGTCAGCACCGTGATGCTCAACACCTTCCACAGAACTGCTTCCTATCAGAACCGGTTCTATGTCATCATTTCTGCGCTCAACCATGGCAGCAGCCCGGCAGAGCTCATCTTCGCCGTGCTCGCTGCCCGGTGTGGTAAGCCCCACTCTTACCTTTTTTCCGAATTGACCTGTCTCTATGGCGTCCGCTATTTCCTCCATGACATCGGCAATCTGTTCTTTTCCGCTGATTGTAAACACCTCCTTATTTAACATTCAGAGAGGGCACTATTCTTCCCCGGCCTCTTCTCTGAGGTTATCGGCCATATTTCTCATAACGCCGGATATTATGCCTCTGATCTCATCTCTGTCAACCTTTTCTTCCTCCGCAGGTGCACCATCATTTTTCTCCAGGATAAAGGAGATGCCGTCAAACTGATTTGTCATCCGGCCCAGAAAGAGGCTGCCCTTGCCTATGATGAGGGCTTTTTCCAGCTTATTTTCTTCCATCATCTCTGCCGCAGGACCTATAAAGGGCACACCTGATGGTATATGACCCTGGGTGGGAGCAAAGCCCGGCATACCGTGCTCTGCCACAAAATCCATCATATCTGCCTTTTCAATATCTCCTCTCTTAACCCCCAGGGCGGCTATCATCTTGTAGTTCGATTGAGGCACATTGCCCGCTCCGGCCGGTTCTGTTATCTCCGGATTCTGCATCTCCACAGAGTACTTATCTATATCGGACAGAGCCAGACCGGCTTTGTCTAGGGCATCTGTGACCAGAGCTGATATTACAGCCTGAGGTGAAGAGCCTCTGCCTATGGTATGACGGCCCAGCACATCGGTTCTGAGCACGGGACTTTCACCGTCATCTCTGCTGACCGAAAAAGCAAAACCTCCTAAGGTGTCCTCCAGAACAGGCATACCCTCTTCGATATGATCCTTGCCGTTCATGCCCAGTTTGGCCACAGCACCGCCGCCCACAACAGCCACCCGTTCGTAGATGCCCGATTCAACCAGGGCGGAAGCCTGCATGAGAGCATGAGCGGGAGCGGCGCAGAAGCCTCGCACGTCGCTGCCCGTGGCATTATCACAGCCGGCGATCTCGCCGATGGCTTTGGCAAAATTGCCTCCACCTCTCTGGTTCATATCGCCACAGGCCTCCTCGGAGCACTCGATTATATAATCCACCTCGTCCAGAGGAACATCCTGTCTGGCTCCCAGGTTCTTCATGGCCAGAACACTGCTGGCCTTTGTCATCAGATTTTCCAGTATAACATGTGCTGACAGATTCTCATCGCTGCCGTGAGCTTCTTTGACACAGCCCACAAGCTCACCCTGCCAGCGCAGGGGCTCAGCTCTCCCTTCTTCGATCAGTTCCTCTATATCCTCTATCTCACTTCCTTCCAGCTCAATATCGTCGCCCAGAACGGGGTGTTCGGAGATATCCCCCTGGATATCTTCCACAAACTCCTCGCTCAGAAAGACCAGATCGAAAACGTCCACATGCTGCAGAAGTGCGTAAAATTCATCCTCGGGCATCATCTCTCCCCGGGGGCTGAATCTATCCTCATCCAGGAGATTATCCTCCTCATACCAGGGTTTATCGATCTCTTCAAGCTCTTCAGGCAGTATATTGCCTATATAGGCCTGGTTGGGGGCATATTGCACACATTCCTGGAAGGAACGCAGGTTATCTTCCAGGCTGTCCAGATATTCATAGTCCTCGTTCTTTTTGGCCTGCAGCTGTGTGGTTCCTCCGATCTTAAGTGTATTAGGTCCGTGCACGAGTATATAGCTGGAGCCATCTATTACAGATCTGCTCATAGTTCATACCTCCCCTTGATATTTTTAACACCGCAGTTTATAGATATTCCTGGAGCGCTTCCTCCACCTCATCGATGGTGAGATCATCGCCGCTTAAGTGCTCCTGCTTTTCGCCGTCCTGGTAGATCAGAACAGAGGGCAGTCCCATAACCTGCTGACCTATGGCCAGGCGCCTGTTGCCCTGGATGTTGAGCTTGGCAAATTTGGCGTCACCTTCGTGCTTTTCGGCCAGATCCTCAAATTTAGGAGCCAGTTCCATGCAGGGTTCACAGCTCTCACTCCAGAAGTCTACAACTGCTATACCTTCACTTTCCAGAATTTCTTCCTCAAAATTGTCTCCATCGAGTTCCAGCATGATTTATTCCTCCTCTTTGATTTTGATTAATCTCAATATATGCTCCTCTGTTTTTAATTTAACACATTTTTCGCCCGGGCTTAAGTCCTTATTTAAGACTATATCATCTTCTCCAGTTTCTCTTTTCCAGGCTTTACAGCCCTGTCGACTACCTCACCATTTTCTATGATCAGAACTGTCGGAATATCACTGACATCATAGCGGCCTGTGATCAGGTCATTGCGATAGGTATCGATCTTAACCAGCTTTTTATCCTCATCCTCCTCAACACCGAGATCTTCAATCTGCTGCAGAGCTTCCAGACTCTCATCGTGAGTTGGGTTCCAGAAGGCCACCACAACTTTCTTATCTGTGGCCAGCACATTATCTCGCCAGTGCTCTTCCGCCTCGATATAGCTCTGGCTCTTCACGGCAGCAGTAGCTCCATCTCCGGCGGCGGTCACAACCTGGCGGACGGGTTTCTGCCTGACATCACCGGCTGCGTAAACACCCTGAACATTTGTCTGCATTCCCTCATCTGTCTTAATATAACCGGAATCATCGAGCTCTATGGGAGTATCCTCCAGAAAATCGGTGCTCGGCTCCCGGCCCACAAAGATGAAGATGCCATCACAGTCAAATTCACTCTCTTCCCCCGTTTTTACATTCTTGAGTATGGCTTTATCGACTATCTGATCACCTTCAACACGGGCCAGTGTAGAGTTCCAGACAAAATCGATTTTATCGTTCTCATAGGCCCGCTCCTGGAAGAGCTTCTCGGCATCCATTTTGCCCTCTTCGTGAATGACCACAATTGTAACCCTGCGGGCAAAATTGGTGAGGTAGATTGCTTCTTCTACAGCCGAGTTGCCGTTGCCGACCACGAGCACGTCGAGATCGACGTAAAAATCTGCATCACAGGTGGCACAGTAGGAGACACCGCGGCCTTTGAACTCGTCTTCACCGGGCACACCCAGCTTTCTGGGCTGAGCTCCGGTTGCCAGGACTATGCTCTTTGCTCTGTAGATCTCACCATCTGTGGTGGTGACCTCTTTTATAAAACCGTCCAGATCCAGCTCCTCCACCTCACCTTTAGCTATCTCAGCACCGAACTTTTCGGCATGTTCGTGAAAATTATCGACCAGCTCCGGAGCGGTGATGTCCACAAAGCCCGGGTAATTCTCCATCTCCTCATAATCGCTCAGCTGTCCACCAACACTGTCATCCTCAAGGACCAGAGTATCCATCTTAGAACGGGAAGCATAGATGGCTGCCGACAGTCCTGCCGGTCCACCTCCAACTATAATCAGATCATAGATCTCACTCACCTGTCATCAGCTCCTTTCATGATGATATTTGAAGAATATATTGGTTATCATCTGCACAAAACTCTTGCAAAGTTCAGCTATTTGTTGTATTCTTAAATTAGTATATTAATCGTGATTATATATTAAATGACATTTACTTCAGGGGGGATTTTAGAAAATGATCGAGTTTGACGAAAAAGACATCAAAAAAATACGAACCATAAAAGTCTTTATCGATGCCGCTGCCGAAATAATCGAAGAAGAGGGAATCGATAATGTGACAATACGCAAGGTCGCCGATATAGCTGGTTACAACAGCGCCACAATCTATAATTATTTCGATAACTGCAACCAGCTCATCTTCTTCGCCGCGGCCAAGTTCATGAAAGATTACATAGCGGATATGCCCGATTATATCGCTGAAGGCGAGGATGAGCTGGAAAAGCTGATCCTCATGTGGGAGTGCTTCTGTTATCATTCCTTCTTAAAGCCCAAAATATATTATGCAATTTTTGCCGACGATATAGGAGGAAGACCGGGCAATTTGCTGGAGACATACTTCAAGCTATTCCCCGAAGATCTGGGCAATCCCCCGGAGGAGCTGATCCCCATGCTGCGCACCACCGATCTCTCCGAACGCACGTCGATGGCTTTAGAGCCCGTCATCGAGGACGGATTCATCTCCCGGGAGATAGCTCCCGAAGTCGACGAGAGAATCAGACTCGTCTATCAGGGTATGCTCTCTCTGGTCATCAACAAGCGCATGGATTACGATCCTCAGAAGAACACGGAAAAGATCATGAAACATATCCGGGGCAT
Source organism: uncultured Halanaerobiaceae bacterium (assembly GCA_964462585.1). Classification (GTDB taxonomy): domain Bacteria; phylum Bacillota; class Halanaerobiia; order Halanaerobiales; family Halarsenatibacteraceae; genus Halarsenatibacter. The sequence goes on along the minus strand of CAYXAK010000019.1, from coordinate 4,775 downwards.
CTTCAATTATGGTGTGGAGAATTCAGACTGAGATCCGCCGCACAAATGACAGCATTCAGACCGGGGTCCGCATTCACTGCGGACCCCGGTCTTTTTTATTCTGCCATTCAATATTCTATCATCTGCTATTCACTGCTGCCAGCGCTCTGACTGTCGAGTTTTTCTTCCACCACTTCTTTATCAACATCTGCCAGAACTTCGCTGTCGGCGTGAACTTCAGCTCTCAGGCTTCTGGCCAGAGAATACATGGCCAGCAGCATGATGATGGCGAAGGGAAATGCAGCCACGATAGAGCCCGTCTGCAGCATCTCCAGTCCTCCTGAGAGCATGAGGGCTATGGCCAGACCGGACTGTATAAAACCCCAGGTCACCTTGCGGCGGGTGGTGGGATTTATATTGCCCTTATCTGACATCATGCCCAGTACGAATGTAGCCGAATCGGCCGAGGTTATGAAGAAAGTGGTGAGCAGAATGACCGCTATAATCGATATGAGCCCTCCTAAAGAATAGTGCTGCATTATCTCAAAAAGGGCCGTCTCGGCCGGTGCCATAGCAGTCTCAGCTATCTCCGGCCCCTTATTTATGCCTGTAGAGCCCAGAATGGCAAACCAGGCAAAGGAGGCCAGTGTGGGGGCGAAAAGAACTCCACCTACGAACTCCCGGATGGTTCTGCCCCGGGATATTCTGGCTATAAATGTGGCCACAAAGGGCGCCCAGGCGATCCACCAGGCCCAGTAGAAGATGGTCCAGGCTCCATACCAGCCATCCTGTCCTATACGGAAGCTGTCGCTGATGAGATGGCTGAAATAGCTGCCCAGAGTATTGGTGAAGTTATTTATTATGAAAAGCGTGGGGCCCACGATCAGTGTCAGCACCATGATGACCGCAGCCAGAGTTATATTGGCATTTGATAGATATTTTATGCCCCGTTTTAAACCTGTTACAGCCGAGATCATAAAGAGCAGTGTCACAACTCCTATAACAATCAGGCGCACGAAATCAGTCTCCGGCACACCGAACATAAAATTCAGTCCGCTTGTGAGCTGCAGTGTGGCCAGACCCAGTGAGGTGGCAACACCTGCAACGGTGGCGAAGATGGCCAGAACGTCTATGAACTTGCCGATCGATCCTCTTGCTCTTCTCTCACCCAGAAGGGGAATGAATATACTGCTTATCTGGCCGGGCTTATCATGGCGGAACTGCATATAGGCCAGAGCCATGGCCAGAACACCGTAACCCGCCCAGGGATGAAGGCCCCAGTGGAAGAAGGAGATGCGCAGGGCAAAATCAGCCGCCTGCTCCGTTCCTCCGGCCATATTAAGGGGGTTGACAAAGTGATTGAGCGGCTCGGCAATGCCCCAGAAGACAAGCCCCACACCCATACCGGCGCTGAAAAGCATGGCAAACCAGGAGAGTGTGCTGAATTCCGGCTCTTCATCGGGCTTGCCCAGCTTTAGCTGGCCGTGCCGGCCGAAGGCCGCCCACAGACAGAAGAGCACAAAGCCCGTCATCGTTATCAGATAAAACCAGCCCAGGTTGGTGGTGAGAAAATCAAAGAGACTGTTGGCGACCGAGCTGAAGCTTCCGGGCATGGTGATGCCCCAGATGACGATGGCAAGTGTGACAGCTATGGAGATGAAAAATACCTCTGAACCTCGTTTATACTCTTTCATGGTTTTTTGCCTCCTACAGTAGGCTTATGTAATGAGGACTGCATTAAATTATATGTGAATCAACTTACAATATCAAGCCCTCCCCGCCCCCCGTCTGAAAAACAAGGGGCGGGCGGGAAGTGAGCTCAATATCACCGATCATTTGGATGTGTTTAGTATTCTGTGGAGAAGACCGTCTGTTCCTCTATATCAGTCTCCAGAGCCTCCAGGGCTCTCTCCACTATATCCAGCCGCTGCTGCCACTGCTCTTCCTGGGGCAGTTTGGGATCGCCCATGGGATAGGGTATCGATACTGTAGGAACTATGCGATTTGCACCGACACTCTCCGCTACCGGAATTAGATTGGCCAGCTGAACTATGGTAAAACCCGCTCTTTCGATCTCTTTTACTATCGTTGCACCGCAACGAGTGCAGGTTCCTCAGGTAGCGGTCAGGATAACGGCCTCAACCCCGTTATTCTTCATATCTTCGGCGATCTCCTGACCCATGCGGGCGGCTTCACCTTCAGTTGTGCCCGTTCCAACGGTGCTGTAGAAGTAATCGTGCAGTTTGCCTATTCTGCCCTCTTTCTCGAAATGGCGCATGGCATCCACCGGCACAACGCGGTTGGGATCCTTATCTGCTGCGGCAGGATCATAGCCGGCATGGATTGTGCGGTAGGCATCCATATCCCTGTTGCCCAGCCTGTCCAGGCCGGAGATATCGTATTTACCCCAGCGTGTTGCAGAAGCAGACTGGATCTGATCCGGGTTTTCTACAGGAACTATTCCTCCGGAGGTTACCAGAGCTATCTCAACCTCACTTAAATTTTCTATGGCAGGTGCAATATCGACAGTATCGAGCTCGGGTATGGGCAGCTCACTTGTATACTCTTCATCATTCAGCTTTTTCAGCAGCATCTCGATGGCCCTATCCGCCGCCGGGGTCTCATCGGGAAGGAAATACTGGTGGCGCTTACCCCTCTTGAAAAATCCCTCTTCCTCCTGGAGAAAGGGTCCTTCCTCCTGGAGAAGTTTGTTGCCAAAGCGGGCCATCTTTTCCGCATCTTCCTGCATCCGGGCGGCAACATCACCACCGGGGAAGATGTACATATGCTTTTTGTAGAGATCGACTCCGGGATTTTCCTCATGCATGGATGATACCGCCGGAACATCGAATTCCTCTTTGACGGCTTTGCCCACCGTTCCGCAGGCCTGGCCGTATCTTCCCGCCTGGAAGGCCGGGCCGGCAAAGATGATATCGAACTCGACATCCTCCAGCAGATCTATGATCTTTTCAGAAGCTTCCTCCTGATTGGAGGCAACATAGTTATCACCGCTGATTATAGTCTTTACTATCTCACCTTCAAAATGAGCATCAAGGGCCTGCGCGGCACCCGCTGCCCCATCTTTAATTGTCGGCTCATGATCGGCTGCTTCCTCTCCACCTATCTGACCGAAAAACTGATTTATAAATACTACTGCTTTATTATCCAATGATTTTCACCTCCCTTTTTTCGTTAAAATTCTTTGACGGTTTTTGTGGACCAGCCAGAAATGCCATCTCCACAGAACATGGAGTTATTCTCCATTATAATCGAGCCATCTTCACGCACGGAGGGACCCAGTTCCTCATCATCAGCCCAGCCGCCTGATAGACCGTCACGGGCCAGAGATTCCAGTTCACCGATAACTGTATCCATGGGAGGCAGTTCTATCAATTCTGAAACATTGCCGGTGGATACCAAAGCATCTGCCTTGGGATCCAGTGAGACCAGAGGCTGTGACCCTCCGTCTCTTCCCGTGGCCTCATTGCTCACACCGACGGTATCGATTCCCGCATCTTCCAGAGCCACAAGACAGGCAATATAATCAGCATCGGGATTGCCATAGCCCTCTTCGGCCACAACAGCTCCTTCTGCACCCAAAGAGCTGGCAATCTGGGCTACAAACTGAGCGGAACGCTCCTTCTCTTCCATGGAGACATTGAGATTGGACATGATGACTCCCAGGAAGTTGAGCGTCTCACCGTGCTCCTCATAGAGCCTGCGGATGAGCTGGAAATTCTGGAAGTCATAAGTGGACCACTTGGATGAACAGGGCATGAAACTTCCCGAGATCATGGCTCCATCCAGTATCTCATTGGGATGCATGAATGTGGGCAGCATCCTGTTGGTATCCCAGCCGTAGCTGAGATCATTATAGCCGTCTTCTTCCATCTGGGATTGAGGCTGCATGACGAGCACGACACCGGGCAGTTCCTCCATATCACAGACTCTATCCGCTACAGGTGGCAGATCGAATTTCTCCACCTCATCCGGTTTTTCATCTTCTACAGCTCTGCCCAGATACTCCGCCAGCCTCATACCGGCCCAGCGCAGGGCTCTATTTTTCTTCTGCTGTTCTCTTTTTTCGAATTCCTCATTTGTATCCGCGACCAGAACGACGTTTTTCAGCCGGGAGAAGAGCGTATACTTGGCACCCTCTCCTGCCATATCTATCAGGCCGTCCTGGAAGCCTCCCCAGTGTTTGCCAACAACCAGTACACTGGTGTCCTTGAGGGCTTTTGTGCGGCCATCTCCGGCCTGCATGAGGGGACCTGTCACACCGGGAAATACCGGGCCTCCCCCCTCACGATAGCGGGGTTCTATTGCTTCTTTTACCGGTACGAGTCTCACCTCATCACCGGGTTCTACGATCCTGATATCGGCATCGGTTATCTTATCATCCTCTCTCACGACCGAGAGAGCTTCCTCTTTGTCAATCGTCAGCACACCGTCTTTAAAAGTGGTTCTCTCGCCAAACTCTATCTCTTCAACGTAAAAGTTCTCAAGTTCAAACTGCAAAAATCCCACCCCTTTCTCAGCGGTTTTTGTCTGCAGCACAGGGCTTTTGATAAAATTTTAACATATTTTCTCCACAAAAAAAGAGCCGGCAGAGCTGATTGCCATCCTGGCTGTATTTTCTGCTCAGACGACAATCAGCCCATAAACTGCAGTGATCCTGGACTCTTCTTTATAGTTAGAGTGTATATTCGCTGTACTTTTCCCTATATTCTTTAACTTCTGAGACGATATCATCCACCTCGAGAACCATCTCCATCATGGAGATCTGCTCCTCGTAG
>CAYXAK010000018.1:0-29530 GCA_964462585.1 uncultured Halanaerobiaceae bacterium | reverse complement strand
CTGTTGCAGACCTGAGATCTCTTTCCAGCTTTTCCCAGCTGGAGGCTTCGATCTCCGCTTTGATCATAAATTCGCCCTCATCATACCCATTTTCCTTTATATCCGCTTCCAGGCGTTCCAGCTGTCCCAGAGCTTCTCCCAGACAGTCATAGCTGCCCCGGCAGTAAAATCTGTGCTGCAGAACAAGCCTTCTTTTTCCTGATTTCTCTATGGCCCTGGCAGCCGTCCCGCCGTAAGCTTTTATAAGCCCCCCAATTCCCAGCTTGGTGCCGCCAAAATATCTCGTCACCACCACGGCGACATTCAATAATTCCTCACCTCTGATTCTCTGCAGAATAGGTGGACCGGCAGAGCTGGAAGGTTCTCCATCATCATCTGCCATCTCCCTGATCTCATCTTCCCAAAAAACTCTCCAGGAGAAGGCATTGTGGCTGGCCTCACTGTGCTCTGCAGATATTTCTTCTATGAAATCCTCCGCTTCTTCCCGGGAAAAACAGGGGGCGGCATGGCCTATAAATCGGCTGTCCTCGATCTTATGGCTGTAATGAGATCTGCTGTGAACTGTAAAATACTCGTTCATTCTTTCATCTCTCATTATCGGAATTTTCTCCTTCACTCTCATCGCGAAGGTATTCCATATATTTTTTTATCTTCTTCTCCCGGCCCTGACCATCAGGCTGGTAAAACTGGCAGGACTCATGCCTCCGGGGAAGATAGTCCTGTTCAACAAAATTATCCGGATAGCTGTGGGGGTATTTATAGCCCTCACCATGCCCCAGATCTTCTGATCCACTGTAATGCGTATCTCTGAGATGTTTGGGCACCTCACCGGAGTCATTATCCCTTAAATACTCGAGAGCATTATCGACCGCGGTTATGGTTGAGTTGGTTTTGGGGGCAGTGGCCAGATACAGCACGGCCTCGGCCAGGGGCAATCTGGCCTCAGGCATACCCACATATTCCAGGGCACGGGCAGCTGAGACCGCCACCTCCAGTGCCCTCGGATCTGCCAGGCCTACATCCTCGGCTGCGTGTATTATAATGCGCCGGGCGATGAACATTGGATCCTCTCCAGCCTCTATCATGCGGGCAAACCAGAAGATCGCGGCGTCCGGATCAGAGCCCCTTATACTCTTTATAAAAGCTGAAACTACATCATAGTGGTTATCCCCGCTTTTATCATATTCTTTTTTCTTCTCCTGCAGGCACTCACTCAAAATACTGCTGTCAAGTTCAATTACGCCCTCTTCCGAGGAGGGAGTTGAGAGCACAGCAATCTCCAGAGCATTTAAGGCGGTTCTGGCATCCCCTCTGGCAGCTTCAGCCAGAAATTCCAGATCATCCTCACCTATCTCAATTTCCAGATCTCCAAGGCCCCTTTCCTCAGCCTCCAGAGCCTGAATGACAATCCGCTCGATCTCCTTTGCGGTCAGAGCTTTTAGCTCAAAAACCCTGCATCTGGAAAGCAGAGGAGAATTGACTTCAAAATAGGGGTTCTCGGTTGTAGCTCCGATCAAAATTATATGCCCTTCTTCTACCGAAGGCAGCAGTGCATCCTGCTGGGCTTTATTGAAACGATGGATTTCATCGATGAAGAGAATCGTCTTCTGCTGATGGAGCTGCAGATTTTCTCGGCCTCTTTCTATGACATCTCTCAGCTCACTCACTCCGGAAGTCACGGCATTTATTTTGATGAACTCAGAACTGGTGTTTTCCGCTACAACCCGGGCCAGGCTGGTTTTACCGGATCCCGGAGGACCGTAGAGAATCATCGATTGCAGGCGATCTGACTTGATCATTCTCCGCAGCAATTTATCCTCACCCACAATATGCTGCTGACCGTGGAGTTCGGAAAAATCTCGGGGTCTCATCCTGAAGGCCAGAGGCTTTTCCCCGCTGTTATCCACCTGTGAAAAAAGATTCATAAACAGACACCCACCTGTGAGAAACCTGTAAAAAAAGGTAAAATATATTCTTTGTTTACTAAGCATATCAAATAACCGCATATTTTGCAATACAAAAGAGGAGGCCAGAATCCTCCACAGTTCTCTGGCCTCCCCTTATGAACAGGAAGTTATTCTTCTTTTACCTTTAGATTGAGCTCATCAAGCTGCTCTTTTTCCACCGGTCCCGGAGCTCTGGTTAGGGGTGAGGTGGCCTGCTGTGTCTTGGGAAAGGCAATGACATCTCTTATCGATTTCCGCCCGGTAACGAGCATCGTTATCCTGTCCAGGCCAAAAGCTATACCCCCGTGAGGCGGTGCACCGTACGATAGAGCATCCAGCATAAAACCGAACTTTTCTTCGATCTCTTCTTCTTTGAAGTTCAGCAATGAGAACACCTGACGCTGGATTTCGGGATCCGAGATTCTCACACTGCCACCGCCCACCTCTTCTCCGTTAATAACCATATCATAGGCATTTGCTTTTGCTTTTTCCGGCTCTGTATTTAAAAGATGTTCATCACCGGGCTTGGGAGCAGCAAAGGGATGATGTTCCGGCTCCAGCCTGTCCTCCTCTTCATCATATGTAAAGAGGGGAAATTCTACAACCCAGAGACAGTCAAATTCATCTTCCGGAATCAAGTCGAAATCGGAGGCAATTTTCTTTCTCAAATCGCCCAGACTTTTGACCACAGTCCTGAAATCTCCGGCCACCACAAAAATCATATCTCCTGATACGGCATCGAGTTCTTCGGCCATATTTTTCAGTTCCCCATCTGATAGGAATTTTGCCACAGGAGATTTTATTTCATTCTCTTCCAGGGCAAACCAGATCAAACCTTCAGCACCTCTCTCCCTGACATAATCTTCGTATCTGTCGATCTGACTTCTGCTCAGATCGGCTCCCCCGGAAAATTTAATGGCTCTGACGGTTCCACCTCCGGACACTGTACTGCTGAATACGTTAAAATCACTGTCAGCAAAGATATCCGAAAGGTCATTTATCTCCAGACCATATCTCCTATCAGGACTGTCAGACCCGTATCTGGACATGGCCTCCTGATAGCTCATACGGGGAAATTCATCGGGAAGCTGGATATCAGCCACGGCAAAGATGTTCCGGATCATCTCTTCCATCGATTCCAGAAAAGATTCCACCTCTATAAAGGAGATCTCAATGTCGATCTGGGTAAATTCTGGCTGCCGGTTTGCCCGCAGATCCTCGTCTCTAAAACACTTGGCAAGCTGAAAGTATTTTTCAACTCCCCCTGCCATCAAAAGCTGTTTAAAGAGCTGGGGGGATTGAGGCAGAGCGTAAAATCTGCCTTTATGCAGGCGGCTTGGAACCAGATAATCACGAGCTCCTTCCGGTGTGCTTTTGGTCAGAACCGGTGTTTCTATCTCCCAGTAACCCCTCTCAGCGAGAAAATTGCGGGTGGTCTGCATTATTTCGTGTTTTGTACGCATGATCTCCAGCATCTCGGGGCGGCGAAGATCCAGATATCTGTAATTCAGGCGAACATCTTCACTGGCCCTGGAAGCATCCTCCACGATAAAGGGAGGGGTCTCCGCCCGGGAGATAACTTCCAGCTCCACAGCGGCTAATTCGATTCGGCCTGTGGCCAGATCGGGGTTGATATTCTCCTCCGGTCTCTGGCGAATTCTGCCGGAGATGGCAACGACATCTTCAGAGCGAAGATCTTCGGCTTCTGCAAACATATTTTCGTCATCCGATTCGTCAAAAACAGCCTGAATAACACCCGATCTATCCCTTACATCCACAAAAAGCAGGGAACCATGATCTCTGCTTCTCTGCACCCATCCGTTTATGACAACTTCTTCCCCGATGAAATTTTCATCGATATCATTGCAGCTGTGTGTCCTGCGGGTATAATCATTATACTCTGCAGTCATGATTAAATCTTCACCTCAGATCTAATAAATATTTTCTTTCAAGCTATCGATTACTTCATCTGCTGGTATCATATGTTCGTCTCCGCTCTCCATATCTCTTACGGTTAGCTCACCCTGATTTATTTCATCTTCACCTATGATAACTGTATGCCTGGCATCTTTTCTATCGGCATCTTTGAACTGGCTTCCCACACTGCGCTCCATATAGTCCGTATCAACACTCAATCCAGCACCGCGAAGATCCCGGATTAGCTGCAGTGAAAATCTCTCAGCTCTTTCACCGATAGTTATCACATAAACATCCAGCTCTTGAGAGAAGGACTCATCTTCTTCATCCAGGAGCAGAAGCAGCCGTTCAAGTCCCAGTGCCCAGCCTGCTCCGGGCACATCCCTCTGGCCGATCTCCTGTACCAGACCATTATAGCGCCCACCTGAGAAAATGGCATCCTGAGCTCCCAGATCACCGGACTTCACTTCAAAAACGGTATTTGTGTAATAATCAAGCCCCCTGACCAGAAGCGGACTTATCTCATAATTAAGATCAAGCTCATTTAGGCCTTCTTTTACCACGGCAAAATGTTCCTGACAGTTCTCACATATATAGTCAAGGATGCTGGGGGCATCATCAATTATTTCCTGACATTTATCACAGTCAAGAATTCTGAGGGGATTTTTCTCCAGACGACGCTGACAGTCAGAACAGAGGCTCTCCTCGTATTCCTGAAAATACTCCTTAAGGGTCTGAACATATTGCGGCCTGCAGTCAGGACAGCCTATGCTGTTAAGCTCCACGAAAAAGCTGGAAAGCCCGATCTGCCCGAGAAAATCGATACCCATGGCCATTATTTCAACATCCAGAGCCGGGTTGTTGCTGCCCAGAGCCTCTACCCCGAACTGATGGAACTGTCTGAAGCGACCCGACTGCGGGCGCTCATATCGAAACATGGGACCAATATAATAGAGCTTGGTGGGCTGTACACCGCCATAGAGCTTATTTTCCAGAAAAGATCTGACAACCGAGGCTGTCATCTCGGGCCTTAAAGTTATGCTCCGCCCGCTGCGGTCGGAGAATGTATACATCTCTTTTTCCACAATATCCGTAGCCTCACCTATTCCTCGGCTGAATAGTTCGGTGTATTCAAATATCGGTGTGCGAATCTCTTCATAGTTATATCTGCGGCCGATATCATGAGCGATCTCTTCAACATATTGCCATTTAAAAGAAGCGGGGGGCAGTATATCCTGTGTCCCCCGCGGAGAATTTATTGACATATCTATATCACCTTTTTGTTTTAATCTTCGATGGAATCCTCTTCACCTGGATCAATTTCAACTTCATCAGGATCTATCTCTTCCAGCTCTTCAGTCTCTGTAGGCACACCCTCAGGGGCTATATCCTGTCGCTCCTGCTGAATATCCATGAATTTGTTCATCTCTTCGCTGGCCTGCTCCTCGGCTCCAATCTGATTAAAAGCCATATTGAGCTGATAGCGGGCCATCAAATTTCTGCCTGCATATTCTGATGCTTCCTCATACTTCTCTATAGCTCTTTCTTCCTCACCGGCTTCGGCGAGAACCTCACCGTATTCATAGGCAATCTCCCAGTCTTCGGGCCGGGCTTCCTGACCCCTGTCCAGAACACTATAAGCCTCTTCGATCTCACTCAGCTCCTTATGGGCACGGGCTTTATAGATATAAATAGCTGGATCCCGGCTTCTTTCCAGAGCTTCTTCAAAGGTATTTATAGCGGCGGTATAATCTTCATCCTGGAAGTAGCTCATACCCCGCAGAACAGGATCATTTATAACAATATCAGCTTCAGCTCTCCTCTCCTGCAGCCATTGATTGAGAGCTTTATCCGCTCTTTCCTCTCTTAAATTCTCCCTGATATCAGCCATTGCCTGCTCCTTTTCATCCGCATCATGTTCATCATCTTCATATTGTTCAGCATATTCCTCTTCAACCTCTGACTGCTCTACTCCCACATCTGCCTGTATCGATTCTACAGCTTCTTCCATCATCTTCTGCTGGCTCAATGAATGCCTTATGCTCTCCTGCACCTGGTTTAAGGTGATATTCTGCTGGGCCAGCATCTCTTCAAACTCTTCCAGTTCCATATTATTCTGCTCCAGAATATCATCGATGACCTCATCTATCTCATCCGGGCTTACTTCAGGGTCTATGCCCAGTTCTTCAGCCTCCTGAAGTATAATAGTTTCTTCTATGATTGAATCGACAACACTGTATCGGAATTCCATCATCTGAGCACGTGTGAAATTCGCAGTCTGTTGGGCATAATTCTGCAATACCTCATTATACCTCTGTCTGGAAATCTCCTCACCGTCGATCTCAGCCAGAACATCCATAGCTTCCCTGTCCTGTGGTGAGGGTTCTCCTCCACCACCAAAAGCGCCATAGCCCATAAATCCGGCGCCGAGTGCAAAAGACACCACGACGATATAAACTATGACCCTGCTGACATTGCGCAATTTGTTAAACATGTAAAAATAAACACTCCTTTACAAAACTTATTGCTGACATCTTTCACTCAATTAAATTTTATCTTAGCCACGGTCAGATGTCAATAAATTTTGGAGAATACTCCCTCATAAAAAGCCTGTAGTGTGGTAGGTCTGCCGTGCCCTGGATATACTTTTACATCGCCAGGAAAAAGTTTTTTCATCCTCTCCAGGGAGTTTTTCAGCTTTTCCCCGCTCCCCCGGGGGAGATCGGTCCTGCCCACACCACTGCGAAAAATAGTATCTCCGCTGAACAGAACTCCCTCTGACTGTTCGTAGATAACTATTCCACCAGGACTGTGGCCGGGTGTATGATAGATTTCGAGTTTACTGCCGGCAAACTCAATTACATCCCCTTCTTCCAGCAGGCGATCGGCAGGAGGGCTGATCACTTCAGTGCCCAGCAGACTTGATGAATTCAAATCGGGATCCTCAAGGGCATCAGCCTCATCATGATGTATGGCAATATCTGCCCCGGTTTTATCCTGCAGAACCTCATTGGCCCCTATATGATCGAAATGACCATGTGTGTTGATAATATAGCTGTACTCGATCGAATCTAGATCCATTCTTTCCAGGATTTTATCTGCTTCTTTTTTCGAACCGGGATCAATAATTATCCCTTCAGTTTTGCCCTGTATAATATAACAATTTGTTGCATTCCTGCCCAGCTGAACTGTTAATATTTCCACCTAATATTACCTCCATTAGAACGTTTAGCAGTATATTAAAAATTTTTATCGCTGTCCACAAGAAGAGTCACAGGACCATCATTGCAGAGATCCACTTCCATATACTCCTTGAATTCTCCACTGGCTGTATTGAGATCTGTCTTCTCCAGTTTTTCCACAAAATAATCAAAGAGCTCTTCGGCTTTATCAGGATGAGCGGCATTACTGTAGCCGGGCCTTCTGCCCTCCCGGCAGTCACCATATAAAGTGAACTGGGGCACGGCCATGATATCCTTATCAACATCCCGGGCCGAAAGATTCATCTTACCCTCTTCATCTGCAAACACCCTAAGGTTGAGAATTTTATCAAAAATATAATCAGCATCTTCCCTGTCATCATTCTCCCCCACAGCCAGCAAAACACAGAGACCTGCGGATATACTTCCAACTTCTTCTCCCCCGACAGATACATTACAGTATTTCACCCTCTGCACAACTGCCCGCATCTAAAAACCTCCTGATATATAATGGATTTAAAAGCCTGACTAAAAGATCAATCAGCTGGGTTTTGCTCTGCTCACAGATAGCACACCTGATACATTTTCTATTTTATTTATCAGGTCATTCATATGCTCTTTACTGCTCAACTCCACATCTATTTTGATATAGGCCTGATTATATTTATCCGTATCAGCCATTACAGAATGAAGTTCGATCTTCTCATTGTCAATTACGCCTGTAATTTCATTGAGAAGAGCGGATTTATTTACAGCCTCTATCATCAGTTCAACCTGATAGGATTCCGAGCCAGAGGAACTCCAGTCAACTTCAATTAACCTTCCTTCTCCCTTCATCTTTTTAACATTGGGGCAGTCCTGGCGGTGAACAGAAACACCCCTGCCCCTTGTTATATAGCCTATGATCTCATCGCCGGGTACGGGTTTACAGCATTTGGCTATTCGTACGAGAATATCATCCATCCCCTTTACCTGAATTCCACCACCGCGGGATTCCTGTCTTTCTTTCTCGGTGATAAGATCCTCCAGCTCGACAGTTTCTTTATATTCTTCGGGAATTTTGTTTATAACCTGTTTGGTCGAAATCTGATCATAGCCTATACCCTCATAGAGGGAATCTACATCTTTTCTGTTTAAATCCCGGGCGATCTCTTTCAATACCTGGTTTCTTTCGCCGTCGGGAAGATCCACCTTTTCCCTCTCCAGAGCTTTATTGAGTGAACTTCTGCCCTGGGCGATTATCTTGTCCCGGCGCTGTCTTTTAAACCAGCGCTTTATCTTGCTGCGGGCTCTGGAGCTCTGGACAAATTCCAGCCAGTCTCGTGAAGGTCCGCTTCCGCTGGAGGTTAAGATCTCAACTATATCACCGTTCTCAAGTTCATATTCCAGAGGAACCATTTTTCCATTGGCCTTGGCCCCCACACAGTTATGCCCCACCTCGGTGTGAATATAGTAGGCAAAATCCACGGGTGTGGCACCACGGGGCAGATTTATCACATCCCCTTTGGGTGTGAAGACATAAACTTCATCTTCAAAGAGATCAACTTTGAGAGCTTCCATAAATTCATGGGGTTCCTGCAGGTCCTTCTGCCACTCCAGCAGCTGACGCAGCCAGGATAGCTTTTCATCGAAATCCTCATCACCGCTTTTCCCTTCTTTATAGCGCCAGTGGGCAGCGATACCGTATTCAGCGGTTCTGTGCATCTCCGGTGTTCTGATCTGCACCTCCAGAGGATCTCCGTTGGGGCCTATAACGGTGGTGTGCAGTGACTGATACATATTCGATTTAGGCATCGCTATATAATCCTTGAAACGCCCGGGCATCGGATTCCAGATCTCGTGAATGATACCCAGAACTTCGTAACATTCTCTGACTGAGTTAACGAGAATCCTGACAGCCGTCAGATCATATACCTCATTGAAGGAAATCTCCTTCTCCTCCATCTTCTGATATATGCTGTAGAGGTGTTTGGGACGGCCATAGATATCGGCCTCGATATCGTTCTCATCCAGAGCTTTTTCCATCTCCTCGATAGCCTCTTGAATATATTCCTCTCTCTCCTCGCGGTTGGCCGCTACCCTGCGCGAAAGCTCATAGTACATCTCAGGTTCCAGATAGCGAAAGCTGAGATCCTCCAATTCCCACTTGAGACGTGACATCCCCAGCCTGTGAGCTAAAGGTGCGTATATTTCCAGCGTTTCCCGGGCCTTTTCTTTCTGCTTATCCTCATCCATATAGCCCAGTGTTCTCATATTATGCAATCTATCTGCCAGCTTTATAAGCACAACTCTAATATCATCTGACATGGCCAGAAACATCTTGCGCAGGCTTTCTGCCTGCTGTTCTTCTTTTGATTTAAAATCCATGCGTGTAAGCTTGGTAACCCCATCGACCAGTACCGCTATCTCCTCGCTGAACTCCTCAGCAATATCATCACGGGTATACCCCGTGTCCTCAACAACATCGTGGAGTATGGCAGCGGCTATGGAGGTTAGATCAAGCTCCAGCTCTGCCATTATATAGGCAACACCCAGGGGGTGTTCTACAAAGGGTTCACCGGATACCCGATGCTGGCCCTCATGTGCATCTCTGCTGATCTGATAGGCCTTTCTGATCTCAGAGAGATCGGGGTTATCAATATAGGTGCTGATTTTTTTCTCGATTTTATTCAGTTCCATGCTTGTAGCTCCTAACTCAAAAAGAGAAGATTTTGCTTTAAGATTTCCCTTATTCCTTCATTATAGTGAAAATATCATACTCTTGCAAGCGTTCTCTTCCATTGAGATCAACCAGCTCTATGAGATAACCTGCCCCTATAACTTCGCCACCCAGCCTCTCGATCAGCTCAATGGCTGCATTGGAAGTGCCACCGGTGGCCAGCAGATCATCGATCAGCAGCACCCTGTCACCTGAATCTATGGCATCGGTGTGAATTTCCAGTGTATTTTCGCCGTATTCCAGTTCATAGGTGGCAGAAATCTTATCAGCGGGAAGCTTGCCCGGCTTTCTGATGGGAATAAACCCCCTGTCCAGCTCCCGGGAAAGAATGGGACCCAGTAAAAATCCTCTGGCCTCAATAGCAGCTATATAATCGAACTCAACCTCACTGTATTCCTCCATAAACCTATCAATTATCTCGTTAAATGCGTCTATATCACGGAGCAGAGGGGTAATATCCTTAAAAAGTATTCCTTCTTCAGGAAAGTCAGGTATTTCTCGCAGAATCTCTTTTAAATTCATTGCTTTTCCTCCTCGGCTTTGATTTGCTGTTTAATTTTATTAAAAAAAGATGTTAAATTCCACTGTTCAAGCCGGTTTTTCAGGTGACAAAAATCGCTCCTGACACCGCGTATTTCATCGAATTTTGCGGAAAGAGTGAGCTCAGGTTTCTCCACCCTCTGCAGAATCTCAAACACCTCGCCCTCTTTCTCAATCACGTTGCACTCAGAGAATATCTCCAGAGAGACCTGCCAGAACCTGGCTGACCGCTCCTCACAGCAGCTTAAATCAGGTGTAATCCTGTCTTCCTCCGCCTGCAAAATCTTCTCCCAGATGGTTTCTATGGACTCTCTATCCGGCAATCTATAATCCAGAATTCTCTGATTGGTTGCCAGCTCCTCCCGGGAGAAGAGCAGGTGCAGCTCTGTTTTTTCCCTCTCTGCAGATAGATTTTCGATTCCCCGAACAATCTCTGCATGAGAAAAGGGCGGCTCAAAAAATACTATCCCGGCGTGCTCTTCTCTTAAATCCTCCAGAGAGGTGACGGGATCAATGCCGGCATATTTTTCCCGGAATTCCTCTGTCAGATTCTTTCTGTTAAGATAAAGACAGAATCTGCCATCAGCCCTCTCGAGCCGGTTTAAATATTCCCTCTTATCACCATCTCTGACATCGTATAATTTAAGAAGATCATCCTCGTAGAGCACAGGTGCCAGATGGGAGGATTGAGAGGTGATAATATCCTTGAACTTAAACTGCAGCCTCTCCTTTCCCTGCCAGCTGTTGAGAGAGAGCTTGTAGAGAAGTTTCACCCTTTTCCCGGCAGGTCCTGAGGGCAGATCATCCATTACCTCCCCCAGGCCAAAACCTATGCCCTCGAGTCCGGATTCGGTCTCAATTTTGAGATGTTTTTTATCGCTGCCAACCCTGTGGGCGGATTTCAGCCTGATATCACCTGTCATGAACACAGGTTCCGGATTCCCCACACCAAAAGGCCTCAGCCGCTGAATATGATCATATAATGTTCTCGTCACATCTTCATCATCAAGTATGGCATCTATTCTGAAATGGGGCAGATAATCCTCAGCACTGAGCATCCTATCAGCCCTTTCGCTGAAAGAAGAGCTAAAAGAGCTGATTTCGTCAGCTTTTATGGTCAGCCCCGCCGCCTGACTGTGCCCTCCGTAATCCAGCAGATGATCCGAGCAGCTCTCGAGAGCACTGTAGAGGTCAAAACCTGTAATGCTGCGGGCCGAGCCTTTGCCTTCATCGCCTTCCAGGGCTATCATCACAGCAGGGCGGTGAAATCTCTCCACAAGCCTCGAAGCTACAATTCCTATCACACCCTGATGCCAGTCCTCATGGGCCAGCACAATTGCTTTTTCATGCCGACCTTCATTTTCCTCTAACAATCTCAGGGCATCCTGAAATATTTCCTCTTCCAGTTTCTGTCTTTCCCCGTTCAAACCATGCAGTCTATCTGCCAGCATCTCTGCTCTTTTACTGTCCTCTGCCAGAAGCAGCTGTAGGGCCAGATCAGGATTCTCCAGCCTGCCGGCGGCATTAAAGGGAGGAGCGAGAATATAACCTATCTGCCCTGCTGTCAGTTCCTCACAACCGTCCAGGCCCACCTTTTTCATCAGCATTTTCAATCCCGGCCTGTTTCCGGCTTTAATCACCTCCAGGCCCCGGCTGACAAATATTCTATTATCTCCCCTGAGGGAGATAACATCTGCCACAGTTCCCAGTGCCACTAAATCAAGTTTCCCGACCAGAAATTCACTCATATGAAGATCATTGACTTTCTTTTCCAGGGCCTGGCAGAGTTTAAAAACCACGCCGACACCGGCCAGGCTTATATCAGCTCTATCAATTTTATCGCTGCAGGATGGATTCAAAATTGCTCCTGCCCGGGGATAGCAATCACCGGCTCTGTGATGATCGGTGACGATCACATCTGTCTCCTGCTCCTGCAGGTACTCGATCTCCTCTACAGCTGTAATACCACAATCAACAGTAATGACCAGGTCAAAATCCCCCGATCTTAATCTATGTAATGCTTCTTTATTGAGACCATATCCATCCCTGAATCTGTCGGGCAGATAATAGGTGACATCCATATCGAGCCGCTGGCACAGATATTCCCACATGAGGGCGGTAGAGGTGATGCCGTCCACATCATAATCCCCGTAAATAAGAACACTCTGCCCCTGGGCCCGGGCCTGCAATATTTTCCTGACAGCAGTCTCCATATCGGAGTATATCTGAGGGGAGCTCAACCTGGCAGGATCATGCTCCTCCCCCGGCAAAAATTCATCAGGTTCTATTCCCCTTCTAAACAGAACTCTATCTGTTATATCTCTATCCTTCTGTCCTGGATATTTCAGCCTCCAGTATCTCTGCATATATATTATCACCACTTCTACACTTCTAAATGTACAAAAATATAAAAAGCCCCGATATCAGCTCAGGGCTAAAACCTCCCGGATCTAAAGATGGAGATCACAAGCCAGACCCCCAGAACACCAGCTATGGAGAATCCCAGGAATCCAAAAAGAGGGATACCTCTAAAATGAGGCTCGACCCCTGTCTGTATTATGAGCGATGAACCGATAATCAGCGATGAGATTATGAGGCTTATAGAAAGCCGGTTTGAGGCAAAATCTATCTTCTCTTCCAGCTCATCCAGATTTTCATGTTGAAAGATTATTGAGAGATCATCCCGGCCCATCTTTTCAATTACATCGGCCAGATCGCCGGGCAATCCCTTTATATCACGCCGCAGCCTCCACAGCCCCAGGCTAAAGCGCTTGAAGAGGCTGTCAGGGCTGAATCTGTCCTTCATGAGCTCACGCAGGAAATCATTGCCGACTGAAACTATATTGAAGTCGGGATCCAGTGTGGATCCCACTCCCTCGCTCACTCCTAAAGCCCTGAAGAGCAGGAAGAACTCCTGCGGGAGTTTTATGTGATGTTTGAATACTATATGCTGCAGTTCTTCGAAGAGAACTTTTAGATTGATATCCTCGAGTTTGCGGTTATAGTAATTGTAGATGAATTCCTCGATATCGATCTTCAGCTTCCTTCTGTTGATCTCCCGGGGAACCTCTCCTATTTCAGTTATAATATCTGTTATTATCTCCACGTTTCTCCTGAGCAGGGCGGCAAAGAGCAGGGCAAAACGGTCCCTGTCATCACTGCTTATCTGTCCTATCAGACCAAAATCGATATAGGCCAGTTTATCGCCATCGACCACCAGCAGATTGCCCTGATGGGGATCTGCATGGAAAAAACCATCTATCATAACCTGTTTGAGCAGTGACTCTGCCCCGACCCGGGCCAGCTTTTCTCCCTCTATATCTTTGCGATCGGATTCCTCAAACTGACTCAATTTTATGCCCTCTATTTCCTCCATGACCAGAATGCGCCGTGAGGAATATTCTTCATATACATCAGGACATATTATTCTCTCATCATCGGCAAAGTTGGCTTTAAATCTCTTGATATTATAAAGCTCACGCATGAAGTCCAGCTCTTTATAGAGGCTTTCCTTGAATTCATCTACAAGCCCCTTAACATTGATGAATTCAGGGAGCACTTCCCTTTCGGCAATCATCTCGGCCAGATTTTCGATCATCTCCAGATCTGTTCTGATCTTCTTTTCAATACCCGGGCGCTGAATCTTTAAGATCACGGACTTTCCATCTTTTAACTCCGCCCTGTGGGTCTGGGCTATAGAAGCTCCCGCCTGTGCTTTCTCCTCCACATAATTGAATACATCATCAACATCACCCTCAAGTTCCTCCTCCAGTATAGGCTCGATCTTGGAGTAGGGTACGGGAGCTACATCATCCTGCAGTTTGCGGAATTCCTGTATATAATCAGGTGGGAGTATATCAGGCCTGGTGCTCAAAAGCTGACCCAGCTTAACATAGGTGGGGCCCAGCTCCTCCAGGACTTTGCGCAGCCTGGAGGGCAGTGAGGCCCGGGAAATCTCCTCGCTTTCATCACTGATGCGCTTTTTCAGGGGAACAAATCTGGTCAGCTCAAAATATTCCAGGAGAAAACCCAGGCCATTTTTGATGAAAATCTGGCTTATCTCCCTGTATCTCTGAAAATGCTCGTATTTCTTCATCACATTAAATTTCATTATATTAATCTCCGCAGAAGCAATTAATTGCTGCTTTCAGATTTGAATTCCTCGAATTCCCGGGCAAGCTCTGACAATTTCTCCCGGGTCTTTTCCAATTCGTCTTTTAGCTCTTCAACTTTCTCCGCTCTTACCAGACCCATCTCGTCAATTTTCTCTTCGAAGAATTCCTCTAAATTCTCTCTTGTAGCCTCTTCGCCTTTCTGCCATTTTTCCTGCCATTTTTTCAGGACCTTTTCTCCCTGCTGCTTTGTCAGCTCATCGTCCTCTACCATACTCTCAACCAGCTCTTCCAGCTTCTCCCTGGTCAAATCCAGTGTGCCCAGACCTTTTAAGAGCAGATCCTCCAAAATATTGCTCATAATTTCCCCTCCTTTTTAACCTTGAGCCTTTACCTTCTCCCGCTTATCCCAGCTGACGAGAAGCGGGCTGGCTACGAAGACTGAAGAGTAGGTTCCGATCGCCATCCCTAAAAAGAGAGCCAGCATGAAGTTTCTGATGGCGGCTCCGCCGAAGAGATAGATAGCCAGTACGGCCACAAGTGTGGTCATCGAAGTATTTATCGATCTGGGAAGGGTCTCCACAACTGCTTTATTGGCCTGGTAGATAAAGCTCTCCTTGCGGTGCAGCTTCATATTCTCTCTGATTCTGTCGAATATGACTATTGTATCATTTAGAGAATAACCAATTATAGTCAGAAGTGCAGCTATAAAAGCTGTATTTATCTCCCGCTGCAGAAGGGCAAAAGCTCCTACGGTAAAAATGACATCATGGCTCAATGTGGCCAGAGAAACGATGGCGAACTTGAATTCAAATCTAAAGCTGATATAGGCGACGATGCCCACCGCAGCAACCAGCAGGGCCAGCAGAGCCTGTGTCCTCAATTCCTGACCGATGGTCGGACCTACCATCTCGGTGCGCATCACGTTTGTGTCTGTAAACTCCGTTTCCATCAGCTCAGTCACGGAGGTGATCTCCTCAGTTGAGAGCTCACTGGTTCTGATCATAATCCCATGCATTCCATCATGCTCCGTCTCCTGCAGGGCAGCATCTTCTGCTATGCCCAGCTCAAGCGTGGCCAGTGCCTCTCTAACCTCATCTGTGGAGACTTCCTCATCAAAGGTATATTCCATGATAGTACCACCGGCGAAATCCAGCCCCAGGTTGAGACCGCTGAAGAGCAGAAAGAAAAGGGAACCGATTATTATTACAGCAGATATTATAAACCAGTACTTTCTTTTATTCATCAAATCCAAATTTTCGCTGAAATTATACATGACTTACTGCCTCCTGACTCCGAATGATCCGGCCTTTTTTAGTACACCTGTAGGTGAGAAGAGATCCAGTATGGTTTTTGTCACGAAAAAGGCGGTGAACATGCTGAGCAGAATACCTATTATCAATGTTATAGCAAAACCCCGCACAGCTCCGGTCGTGAAGTAAGCGAGAATCAGTGCTGTGATGAGTGTTGTTACATTGGCATCGACTATGGTCAGATAAGCACGTTTAAATCCGGTATTGATAGAGGTCCTCAGGGGTTTGCCATTCCTCAACTCATCCTGTATCCTCTCAAATATTATTATATTGGCATCGACCGCCATACCTATTGAAAGTATCAGGCCCCCAATACCTGGCAGTGTCAGTGTAGCCTGAAGCCCCGAAAGAACTCCCATAAATAAAATACCGTAGATTAGCAGTGTAACGGCAGCAATAATGCCCGGAAAGCGGTAGTAGAATATCATATATATTCCCACCAGCAGCAGACCGATGAGACCGGCTCTGATGCTCTGCTGCAGGGCAATAGACCCCAGTGTGGGTCCTACAGTTCTGCTCTCCATAACTTCCACATCTACCGGCAGTGCACCCTCTCTGATCAAAATTGCGTGCTGTTCCGCTTCTTCCACACTACCATAGCCGGTGATCTGTCCCTGATCTCTGATAACTGATTGTACAGTGGGGTTTGTAAGCTGTTCATCATCCAGATATATCCCGATGGGCTCTCCCATATACATTCTGGTTATCTCTTCAAAACGCTGAGATCCGGAGCTGGTCAGCTCAAAAGATACCACCGGTCTGCCATGTTGATCGTAGCTGGCTCTGGCATCAGCTATCTCCTCACCTGTCATCAAAACCTCGCCTGCCTGATTTTGTATCGTCAGCATGGCGGTCTGACCTATGGTTTCGATGGCATCATCGGGGTTGTCAACGGCCGGCAGCTCAACTATAACCCGGTCAGCACCCTGACGTTGAATCACCGGTTCTGTCAGCCCCATCTCATTAACCCGGCGCTCTATTATCCTCACTATACCGGTCATGACCTCGTCATCGATCTCTCTTCCCTCGGTGGGCTGAGCCTCCATAACAACATGGGCTCCACCCGCCAGATCAAGGCCCAGATTTACACCATAATTGAAATAGAGAAATATTCCAAAGCCAAGCACCACAACCAAAAATAGTGCTTTGAGTTTTCGTCTCTGCTTGTACCTCATTTTTTTTCCTCCCGCACAAATTTTACCCAGATCAACTGGAGTTATTATCTATAGAGTATTCTTCATGGTCAACCAGCCGCATTTCAGTTGGAGGCCAGAAGACCCAGAGAGCCCTCCCGTGTATATTATCTCTGTCAACATATCCTACCAGATTGGGAAAGCGGCTGTCAGCACTGTGATTTCTATTATCTCCCAGCACAAAATAGCTGTCCTCGGGAATCTCGAAGGGCCCGGATTCCCCCACCTCTCTCATCTCCTCCTTGATATAATCCTCTTCCAGTGGTTCGCCGTTGACAAAAACCTCTCCATCCTGGATATATACAGTATCACCTGGAAGACCAATTATGCGTTTAATATATCTGTTGTCCTCAGCACCCTGGGGGGTGAAGACCACAATCTCACCCCGGTCGGGATCGCTGAATCTGTAGACGAGCTTATTGACTATCAGCCTCTCACCGTGCTGGAGCGTCTCCTCCATCGAACTTCCTTCCACCACGAATGATTGAGCCACAAATGTGATTATAAGAAAGGCTAAAACCCCTGCAATAACAAGAGACTGGATGATTTCTATAAAATCCTGTCTGTCCAAGGAAGTTAACCTCCTTTGCAAAAGAGGGCCAGATTAAATGATTTATTCCTGATCATAATCCTCGCTGCCGCCGTTCTCATCTTCGATCAGCCTGCTTATAGAATTTTTCATGAGATCTATATCAACATCGGTGGAGATGCGAAGCCTCACACTCTCATCTTTTAATTTTATTATCTTTCCCTTAATTCCACCTGCTGTAACAACCTTATCCCCAACCTCTAAATCGTCGAGCATCTGCTGATGCTGTTTCTGCTGCTTTTTCTGTGGTCTGATCAGAAAAAACCAGAAAACACCGAATATCAATATCCAGGGAATTAAAGAGACCAGAACTTCCATATTAATAATCCTCCTTGTAGATGATATTATTTTGTTCTATAGCGAGAATAAAATTTTTCACAAAACTCCTGCACAGAGCCTCGTTTAATATTATAGCGCAATTTCCTCATCAAATCCAGAAAAAAATAAATATTGTGGTATGAGGAAAGCCGCAGACCGAATAACTCGTTCCTTTTGGTCAGATGCCTGAGATAGGCCCGCGTGTAATTGCTGCATACATAACAATCACAATCATGATCAGGGGGCGTGAAATCCTTCTTGAACTTAGCATTGGTGATATTTATTCTTCCCCGTGAGGTATAGAGGCTGCCGTGGCGGGCCAGTCTGGTCGGCAGAACACAGTCAAACATATCAACACCTCTTTTGACACCCTCTATCAGATCAGCGGGTGTTCCCACACCCATGAGATATCGGGGTTTATCCCGGGGAAGCTCAGGAATTGTTTCCTCCAGCACCTCATACATGAGCTCATTCTCTTCTCCCACACTCAACCCCCCGATGGCATAGCCCGGAAAATCGAATTTCACCGTTTCTCTGGCACTGAGTCCGCGCAGTTCGGGATATGTGCCCCCCTGCACTATCCCGAAAAGATTCTGGTCACTATCAGCATCTTCCAGGGTCTTCAGGCTGCGCTCCGCCCAGCGCAGTGTTCTGTTCATGGCCTCCTCTACATAGTCCTTCTCGGCAGGATAGGAGACACATTCATCAAAGGCCATGATGATATCAGCTCCCAGCTTATTCTGTATATCGATGGATTTTTCCGGAGAGATAAAATGATGGGAGCCATCAAGGTGAGATTGAAAATGCACACCCTCTTCCTCAATCTCATTCATATCGGAGAGGCTGAAGACCTGAAATCCCCCGCTGTCAGTTAAAATCGGTCGATCCCAGTTCATGAATTCGTGCAGGCCACCTGCATTTTTGACTATATCAGCTCCGGGACGGAGATATAGATGATAGGTGTTGGCAAGCACTATGCTCGCTCCGGCTCTTTTCAGCTCCTCCGGAGAGAGAGATTTGACTGTAGCCTGTGTGCCCACAGGCATGAATATGGGGGTATCTATCGTGCCCCTCTTCAGATGCAGCTTCCCCCGGCGGGCTGCAAACTGGCCCGATTTATTTTTAATATTGAATTCCAGACTCATTATTTTAGCTCCTATCTCTCATAGTATAAGCATAGCATCTCCAAAGCTGTAAAACCTGTATTCCCTCTCGATAGCTTCCCGGTAGGCCGATAGAATATTTTCTCTGCCGGCCAGGGCAGAGACCAGCATGAGAAGTGTCGAACGGGGAAGGTGGAAATTGGTTATCAGAGAGTCGATAATCTTAAATTCATAACCGGGATATATGAAGAGATCGGTCCAGCCCTGATCTGCTGCACCTGCTTTTACAGCTTCGGCTGCTCCCTCAAGGGTTCTGGTCACGGTAGTGCCCACTGCCACAACCCTATTGCCGTTCTCCCTGGTCTCTCTGATGGCTTTTGCTGTGGATCGAGGCAGCTCGTAATATTCAGAATGCATATCATGATCTTCCACTTTCTCGGCGCGCACAGGTCTGAATGTTCCCAGACCGACATGGAGTGTGATGAAACTAATATCGATACCATAATCTCTCAGCCCATCCATAAGCCTTTCAGTAAAATGAAGGCCGGCGGTGGGAGCAGCCACAGACCCTTCCTCACTGGCATATATAGTCTGATAGCGCCCGGGGTCTTCCGGCTTTGTCTCGATATACGGGGGCAGGGGCATCTCACCTAGTTCATCCAGCTTTTCCCTCAGTTTGCCGGCAGGACTGAATCTCATTTTCCTTCCGCCAAAGTCGGTGCTGCCCTGGCATTCGGCCTCAATCTCACCGTTAAAATCGATAATAGTGCCCGTTTTTACCCGGCGTCCGGGATTTACCAGAACCTCCCAGAAATCATCTTCCTTCTCGTTCAGAAGCAGAACTTCAATCTCTATTCCAGAGCTCTTTTTCTCTCCGTAGAGGCGGGCCGGTATTACCTTGCTGTCATTCAGCACCAGCCTGTCGCCGGGGGAAAGATGCTTTTTTAAATTTTTAAATAGAGTATGATCTATCACCCCGCCCGATTTTTTCATAACAAGAAGCCGGGATTCATCCCGGCGTTCAGCTGGCTTCTGAGCGATAAGCTCATCGGGCAGCTCAAAGACGAAATCATCTACATCCATTATCTATATAACCTCCAGATCATTTAGTCCTCCTCAAACAGCGATCTTTGTTTCTCATCCGCTTTTTCCATCGACCGGGGCATCTCCATGCCCAGATGTCTGTAGGCTGCCGGTGTGGCCTTCCGGCCCTGTGAGGTCCTCTCAAGAAAACCCAGCTGCAGCAGATAGGGTTCATAAACTTCCTCAATGGTTGAGCATTCCTCACTTATAGCAGCAGCAATGGTCTTCAGTCCCACCGGACCACCGGCAAATTTTGTGATTATAGTTTCCAGCAATCTGTGGTCGATTCTATCCAGGCCCTTTTCATCTATCTCCAGCAGCTTCAATGCTTCATCTACCACATCCGGGGTGATAACTCCCTCGGCCTCGACCTGGGCAAAGTCCCTGATCCGCCGCAAAAGCCTGTTGGCAACCCTGGGAGTTCCCCGTGAACGCCTGGCGATTTCCCTGGAGCCCTCCTCGGAGATTTCGATATCGAGAATCCTGGCAGATCTCTTTACTATATCTCCCAGCTCCTCCCGGGAATAAAAACCCAGGCGGTTTATAACACCAAATCTATCCCGCAGAGGTGAACTCAGCCTGCCGATTTTAGTGGTCGCTCCCACAAGCGTAAAAGGAGAAAGATCGAGCCTTACCGATCTGGCCGAGGGGCCCTTGCCGATCATCAGATCCAGACCAAAATCCTCCATCGCCGGATAGAGAACTTCCTCTACAACCCGGTTGAGGCGGTGAATCTCATCTATAAAAAGAATATCGCTTGCGGAGAGGTTGGTCAGAATGGAGGCCAGATCTCCCGGCCTCTCGATGGCAGGACCGCTTGTGGTGTGAATGTTGACATTCATCTCATTGGCAATTATATGGGCCAGTGTGGTCTTGCCCAGACCTGGAGGACCGTAGAGGAGAACATGGTCTAAGGCCTCATCGCGCTCCCGGGCGGCCTGAACAAAGATCTTCAGCTTTTTCTTGATCTTCTCCTGGCCTATATAATACTCAAGCCTGTGAGGTCTTAAGGTGCTATCGAACTCACTGTCCTCAGGCCGGGGTTCAGGAGAGATTATCCTGTCTTCTTCCCTGCCATCCATGGTGTGATTACTCCTTTCCCAGGAAGTTCAGAACCTGGCGGATCTTCTCTTCCAGATCCTGATCTGACTCAAACGATATATTGTCCAGGGCGGAATTTATCTCTTTATCACTGTAACCCAGATTGTTCAGGGCCGAAAAGAGCTCCTTCTCCCTGGCCTGATCGGACCTGGAAACTATGGCCAGCTCCTCGCTGTCAACCAGATTGTCGATTCTGCTCTCCAGCTCTAAAATAAGACGCTGGCCGCTTTTTGGACCTATGCCGCTGACCTCTTTCAGTGTTGAGATCTCCTCATTGAGCACGGCAGAAACCAGCCTCTGTGGTGAAAGTGTGGAGATGATATTCATAGCCACACTGGGACCTATACCTGATACCTGCAGAAGTTCGCGGAAGAGATTTTTCTCCTCACGGGAGTTAAAGCCGTAAAGCTCCAGAACATCTTCCCGCACATAGGTATAGGCATAGACTTCCATCTCCTTCCCCTTCTCGCCCAGGGGAAAATTATCCGGTACAGTTATATCATAGCCTATTCCGTTTACTTCCAGCAGAAGTTTTTCCTGCTGTCTACCTATTAAAATGCCCCTGACATAGCCGATCATAGCTGCTCACTCCATTTATCATTGACCGCATAGTTATGACCGTGGCAGATGGAAACAGCCAGAGCATCGGCAGCATCATCAGAAGCTGGCACCGAATTGAGGTTGAGAAGAGTTGTGGTCATCTCCTGTACCTGATGTTTGCTGGCCCGGCCATATCCCACCACAGCCTGTTTTACCTCCAGAGGAGTGTATTCATGAACACTGAGATCAGCTCTGGAACCTGCCAGCATCAAAACTCCTCTGGCCTGGCCGACCCTTATGGCAGTTTTCACATTTTTATTGAAAAACAATTTTTCTACAGCCATATGTTCTGGCTGATAACCGCTGATCACCTCAACGATATCATCATACAGAAGGCCCAGGCGCTCAACATCTGTAAGCTCACTTGAGGTGGTAATAACATCATAATGGAGCGCAGAAAATGAGTTGCCCTCCTTTTCCACGACTGCATAACCCGCCTCAGCCAGGCCCGGGTCCACTCCTAAAATTATCACCGGATCACCTCATCTCTAAAAATTAAAAGACACTGAGAAAATCAGTGTCAGATGGATTTAAACAGACTTGGTCTGAATTCATGCTGCACCCTCTTCTTCCAGTTCAGCCATCACGGATTCGGGTATATTGAAATTGGTGTAAACTTCCTGAATATCATCGTGATCTTCCAGCTCTTCCATCAGATCTAGCACCTTCTTCGCTTCCTGCAGATTGAGATCGACTTCATTGCTGGGCAGCCTGATCAGACCCGAATCGCTGAAATCATAGTATTCATTTAGCTCCTCCTTGACATCCATGTAATCCTCCGGTTCGGTGAGTATTCTGATCAGATCATCTTCCTCCCTCACATCCTCAGCTCCTGCTTCCAGAGCATCGAGGATGACTTCATCTATATCATGATCACCATCTGCATTATCGAGGATGAGCTGTCCTTTTCGTTCGAACATCCAGGCCACACAGCCCTCTTCTCCCAGGTTTCCTCCATTCTCGGACAGGATATGCCTCAGTTCAGAGGCTGTGCGGTTGCGGTTATCGGTAGTAATCTCAAAGAAGAGAGCTACCCCGGCCGGACCGTATCCCTCATAGGTGAAGCTCTCATAATCAACACCTTCCAGTTCACCTGTACCCCGCTTTATGGCCCTCTCAATGTTATCTTTGGGCATATTGTTATCCTTGGCTTTCTCTATTGCCATGCGAAGATCAGGATTCTTTTCAGGATCTCCTCCCCCCTCACGGGCTGCTACCGCAATTTTCTTGCTCAGTTTGGAGAAGAGTTTGGCCCTTCTTTTATCCTCTTTTTTCTTTTGGTGTCTTATATTATGCCACTTAGAATGACCAGCCATAAAAACCCTCCTAAAAAGCATCCTGCTCTTAATTTTAACATACTCAACCGGGCTTTGCAATTGAATATATATGAAAATAATGGAAAAATAAAAAACCAGGACACTTTTTCAGTCCTGGTATCAGATGATCATACTAACTTATATTATGATGGTAAATTCCGGGGTTTGCATCAATTTTTCTGTTTGCGCAGTTCCTCTATAAAATTGGCCAGATTTTCTCTGCCCTCTTCTTCCCAGTTTTCCAGGAGATCATTTAACCTGCTCTTCTCGTACTCACCCAGTTCATCCAGGGCATCTTTCAGTTTATCTTCTTCCCGATCGAGCTCCTTCAAGGTCTGAATGGCCTTCTTAAGGGGATACTGCACCCGGTAATAGATTTTATCACTCATCTTTAGCACCTTCTGCCATATCCTGAATTTTTTTCAGAAGATCGATTCCATCCTGTTCGAGATAGCGAAAGTAGCCCTCCAGCGTGATGATCCGATTGTCAAGAATATTATTTTCAATTTCGGCTTTTTCCGGGTCGATCTCCTCCACCTTATTGAAACCATAGAGGAGCTTTTCCACGGCAAAAAGGATGTCGCTCTTTTCCTGGCTCATGATTATTACACCTCATCTTCAATTATGACTGCTGCATCATCAGCAGATGTTTTAGCATCTAAGGTAATTTGATCCATTAAATATGATTTAGATTAAAAAAATAAAAGAGCGAGCAGGCTGGCCGGTAAGCCGGGTTCTGTTTATGATGATCATCTATCTGGGATTGTGGTTGCCCACAATCCTCAAGCGTCCATACCCGAAGGCTTTAGGACGGG
This sequence comes from uncultured Halanaerobiaceae bacterium, assembly GCA_964462585.1. GTDB lineage: Bacteria > Bacillota > Halanaerobiia > Halanaerobiales > Halarsenatibacteraceae > Halarsenatibacter. Next base: position 5,665 of record CAYXAK010000018.1, on the reverse strand, counting down.
CCATCCTCTTGCCTTCCTATTTGGACTTACTCCAGAGGGGGTTTACCAGGCCATCACAGTTACCCGTGATGCCGGTGCGCTCTTACCGCACCATTTCACCCTTGCCAGCTCAAGTGGAGCTGGCGGTATATTTTCTGTGGCACTTTCCCGGGGTTTCCCCCGCCGGGAGTTACCCGGCCTCCTGCCCTGTGGAGCCCGGACTTTCCTCGTCAGAGCTCACCGCTGGAGTTCTGGCGCGATCATCCGGCCAGCCTGTTATATATTAAATTCTTGAGTTAAATCCTAACATATCCTATCAGCAAGTATACCACTAACTATCTTAAAAATCAAGTAATTAAATGAAGATTTTAATCAATGGTTAGGAGCATCTTCCAGGCTCTGCCAGAGGGGTTTCTGATGGCCAGATATGAAAACACTGACCTCTTCCTCTGAAATCCTGTCATACTCATTTAATTTGATCTCCATGAGCTCGGCAAAAATCCTCTCCGTGCCGTGGTGTCCGGCATCAACCACAGCCAGATCATTATCCCTGGCTTTTTCCCAGTCATGGTATTTCATATCACCTGTGATCAGAACATCCGCCTCCATCGCCGCTGCGCTCTCAATAAAATCAGCACCGCTGCCACAGGCCACAGCAGCTCTGGAGATGGTTTTATCCTCAGCTCCACAGAACTTAAGACCCTGCAGTTCCAGTCTGTTTCTGATATATATTAAGAATTTTTTCAATTTCATGCTCTCCCTTAAAGAACCAAGGCGGGCGGGGATCAGCTCACCGCTGTGCTGCTCCAGGTCGATCACATCATAAGCCGGCTCCTCATAGGGATGAACTTCAAGCAGCCTGGAAATTATGGTTTCACTTTTCCTGGCCGGTATTATGGTCTCCAGCCTGCTCTCATCCACCTCATTATAATCTCCCCTGCTGCCCAGGGCCGGCTCACTCCCCTCCAGCGGTCTAAAGGTGCCGGTGCCCTCTGAATAAAATCCGGCCATATCGTACCTATCAAACTCACCCGCACCCGCTTCATGGAGGGCCAGCTTAACCTCCTGCAGATCATCAGTCGGCACGAAAACCACCAGTTTATGCATAGCTTCATCTGATTGCAAAAATTCGATTCTCTCAAGCCCCAGCCTGCGGGCCAAAAAGTCATTTAGCCCTCCCTCAGCTCTATCCAGATTGGTATGGACAGAAAAGAGCGATATATCCTGCTCTATAAGCGAATATACCAGATTCCCACGGGGTGAGCCCCTCAGCACACTCTCCAGCGGGGAAAAGATAAGGGGATGATGGGTGATGATAACATCGCAGCTTTTTTTCTCAGCTTCTTTCACAACTTCTTCAGAGAGGTCCAGAGCCAGAAGTATGCCGTCCACCTCTTTTTTTCTATAACCCACCTGCAGTCCGCTATTATCCCAGTCATAGGCAAGAGAAAAGGGGGCAAAATCATCGATGATTTTCTCCAGATCGGCTACGGATAGCATTTTTGACCTCCATTAATTTGTTAACTGAAAAACAAACGACACAAAAATAAAAAACCCTGTTCAGGTGAACAAGGCAGCTGGAGTGATTGAAGTATCAATTTAATTGATAATGGTGGGCCCACTAGGATTTGAACCTAGGACTAGACGGTTATGAGCCGCCTGCTCTGACCAGCTGAGCTATGGGCCCACTGATATTAAATTTGCCTGCACTTCATCATTTCCACAACCTATTATAATCCATTAAGCACTCAGCGTCAATGATCTATAATAAATATGAGCGATATTAAAGAGCTGTTAAAGCTATTTAAGATGTATATGCTCCATATTACTCTGCAAAGCTGCTCTATTTGATTTAGGGGTTTATTTAGTGCAAAAAGTCCTCCAATCTGCGATTTACCTCCGGATTCTGCAGCTTGCGCAGGGCTTTAGCTTCAATCTGCCTGATCCGCTCCCTAGTGACATCAAATTCGCTGCCCACCTCTTCCAGTGTTCTGCTTCTGCCATCCTCCAGTCCAAACCTCAGCTCTAAAACTCTTCTCTCCCGGTCCTTAAGCTGTGATAGTATTTCCTCCAGTTCCTCCTGGAAGAACTTCATGGCCACAAATTCAGCCGGAGAGGGTGTCTCTTCATCCTCGATGAAATCACCCAGGTTGCTCTCCTCCTCTTCTCCCACAGGTGACTGCAGTGATACGGGTTCCTGGGCTATCTGCTTGATTTCGTTGATCTCCTCCTTGCTGAGATCCATCTCCCGGGCAATCTCTTCAGCTGTTGGTTCTCCTCCCTTTTCCTGGAATAGATTCTTCTCCACCCGGAATAATTTGTTTATCTTTTCCACCATATGAACGGGTATTCTGATCGTCCGGGCCTGATCAGCAATAGCTCTGGTGATGGCCTGACGTATCCACCAGGTGGCATAGGTGCTGAATTTATAGCCCTTGCGATAATCGAACTTCTCTACAGCCCGCATCAATCCCATATTTCCTTCCTGAATAAGATCGAGAAAGCTCAACCCCCTCCCCATATATTTTTTAGCGATGCTCACCACCAGACGAAGATTGGACTCTATTAACCTTCTTCTGGCCTCATCATCGCCCTCCTCAATTCTCTGGGCCAGCTCCACCTCCTCGTCAGCTGAGAGGAGGTCTATCCTGCCGATCTCCTTGAGGTAGAGGCTCACCGCATCTCCAAGCCCGGCACCGCTGGGAATTTCCGCCTCTATATCATCCAGATCCTCTCCGGAGGAGGGCTCATCCTCCTCGACAAGCTCAAAGTCTTCTTCCTGCAGCATATCAAAGAGTTCTTCCGATTCTTCCTCGGTGAGCTCCTGCTCGGCCAGGGCTTCCATAACCTCCTCCTGGGTCAGTTCTCCCTGCTCCTCGCCCCTTTCCAGCAGCTCTTCAAATATTTCCCGTTTTTTCGGGTTCATCTCCTGCTCACCCATCTTGCTCTCCCCCTCTCTCTAATTCCAGCAGACGCCGGTAATATATAACCAAATCATTGAGCCCATCGATCGAAAGGGCAAAATTTCCCTCTCTCAGCAGAGAATCGGCTCTTTTTATCTCCTCCCGGGCAAAGCTCCGGGCCAGCTGTGTGCAGAGCTCCTTTAATCTCGACGGGGAAATTTTATCCTGGTCCTCCTCCATTAGATAGGCTGCAAGTCTGTCTTTTTCCCCGCCCTCCAGGCGGGAAAATATCTCTGCTACACTCATCTCCGGATTCTCCTGCAGGAGAATAAAGACATCTTCCGCCCCGGAGAAATATCCCCTTCTCAGCTTTTCCATCAATTCTGGCTGCAGATCTCTGTTATTCATTATGCCGGCCAGAAGCTGCCACTGCAGCTCTTCAATGTCCTGAGATGATCTGTCCTCTTCAGCTCCCTCATTTCTCTGTCTTCGCCGTCTTTTCTGCTTTTCCTCTTCTTTTTCCCTCTCCCTCTTCTTTTTATTCAGCAGCTCCTCTATATTTCCTTCCGACATATTGACAGTATCAGCCAGCTTCTGAGAGTAAACCTCCCTTGTCAGGGGATCTTCAAGAGAGGCAAGAAATTCTGCTGCCTCGTGCACGGCTCTGATCCTGCCTTCGGGGCTCTCCATATCGAACTCCTCCAGAACACCATCTATGCGATAATCAATCAGAGAGGGTGCCCTATCCTGAAGATCCACGAAGGCCTGCTTCCCCCTGTTCCTGAGAAAATCATCGGGATCTTCCTCACGGGGGAGGCTGATGATATTCACCTCAAGTCCCGTCTGGCGCAAAATCTCCAGCCCGCGCAGTGTGGCCTTCTCTCCTGCGCTGTCAGCATCAAATGCTATATACACCCTTTCGGCATATCTGTTCAAAAGCTCAGCCTGCTGATCTGTAAAGGAGGTGCCCAGCGAAGCCACAAAGTTTTCCAGACCGGCTTTATGACCGGCCAGAACGTCGGTATAACCCTCAACCACAACTGCTTCATCTGTATTCCTCATACCGTCCCGGGCCCAGTTCAGACCGTAGAGAACATGTTTTTTGGAGAAGATCACAGTCTCCGGCGAATTTAAATACTTCGGTTCGTCTTCCGGAGATAAAACACGCCCTCCGAAACCGAGAACCTCATCTCTGACATTGAAGATGGGGAATATGATCCTGTTGCGAAATCTATCATAATATGAACCATTCCTGCCCTCTGCCGTCAGACCTGCCTTTATTAGTGTGCCGATTTCATAATCGCGATTGCACAGGAATTTGGTCAGAGCCTGCCAGTTAGAAGGTGCAAAACCCAGCCGAAATTCTTCCATGTCGGATCTGTCAATACCCCGATCTCTCAGATAATTCCGGGCCTCTTCCCCTGCTTCGTCCTCCAGAAGCAGATAGTTGTAAAATCTGGCGGCCAGTTTATTTGCGCTGAAAACCGCCTCTCTGAGCTTCATCCGGGCTCTGTCTCTCTCACTTGCAGCCGGCATCTCCATACCCGCTCTCTCGGTCAGCGTCATGAGTGCCTCGCGGAAAGAGAGATTATCCATCTGCATGACAAAACTTATTATATCTCCACCCTCTCCACAGCCAAAACAGTAGAAAAACTGCTCCCGGGGATTTATGGTAAAAGAAGGTGTATCCTCCTGGTGAAAGGGACAGAGTGCCCGATAGTTTTTGCCGGATCTCTCCAGCTCCAGATACTCCGAGGCCACCTCTACCAGATCCAGGCTATTTTTAACCTGCTCGATAAACTCATCTGTTATCTGAGCCATATATCTTTCCTTCCTCTTCTTTTATTCCTCTTATATCATAATTCTTCCCCTGAGGCCATAATCCTGCCTCTTTCTGCTCTAACTCCATGGGGTGGGAATAAACATCTCCTGGCCCTTTTTTATGGCATACCTGTCGGTCATCCCCGCGATATAATCGACCACCGCCTGCTCTTTTTGCCCGGCCTTTGCCCTCCTGTGGTATTCAGCGGGCATCTCCCGGGGCGAATCATGGTAAAATTCGAAGAGCTCGCGCAGAAGCCTCTGAGCCTTGCATTCCTCTTTTTTGGCCTGAGAACCGATATAAACGTTTTCGAAGAGAAACCCCCTCAATTTAGCTGTCAGCTCATCTATCTCCACAGACATCTTTATCTCGTTTTCGCCGGAGCTGGCCTCGATTATATCCCTTACCATGGTATCTATCCTCTTTGAGTGGGTTTCTCCCAGAACTTTCAGACAGCTGTCCGGGAGCTCGTCCCGGGATAATATGCCGGCACGAAGTGAATCATCGATATCATGATTTATATAGGCAACCCTGTCAGCCAGTCTGACTATCTGGCCTTCCAGGGTAACGGGCAGCTCCGATCCAGTATGATGTAAAATACCATCTCTTACCTCATGGGTAAGATTTAATCCCACCCTCTCCTCACCATCGCCCTCCAGATGATCTACAACCCTCAAACTGTGTTCATTATGGCAGAAACCCTCTTCAGATAGCTCATCCAGAACCTTCTCCCCGGCATGACCGAAGGGAGTGTGTCCCAGATCATGCCCGAGAGATATGGCCTCGGTCAGATCTTCATTCAAGCCAAGTGCTCTGGCTATGGTGCGTGAAATCTGAGATACCTCCAGGGTATGTGTGAGCCTGGTGCGGTAGTGATCGCCGGCGGGAGCGATAAATACCTGAGTCTTATGCTTTAATCTGCGGAAGGCCTTGGAATGCAGTATCCTGTCCCTGTCATTCT
>CAYXAK010000017.1:0-29862 GCA_964462585.1 uncultured Halanaerobiaceae bacterium | reverse complement strand
TTAGCCCTGGGCTGCGGCCCCTGAGAGGGGATGGAGTGATTACAGATCTTCCAGCTCCAGTTCAATTTTGCTCTGTCTTATCGTCAGTTCCAGACCGAGATCGATCAGGCTGACCGTTACTTCATCCATCTCCTCCCGCACGGTTTCACCACCGGCACCACCGGTCTCCACATCGTTCAGACATATATCTTTCATCAGTTTTCACCACCTTTCTCCACCCTCCAGATATCGTCATATGTCCTGTGGGGGAATTCCTCCAGCAGATCGTTGATCTCCAGGTGATTGAAGGGCACCACACCATTTTCCTTGCGGCAGTAGGTGTTGGCGGATATCCCTATTTTCTCGGCCAGATCTTCCTGGGTGAGGCTGTTTTTCAGCCGCAGGATTTTCAGTTCTGTTATCTCATCCGGAAATTTCGATTTATTCACCGGTTTTCACCTCCCCTGAAGTGTACCTTTGATATAGGAATCATACACGATCGGAGGCCTGATGTAAAGCAAAATTTAGAAATTTATAATTAAATTCACAAAATTGCAAAGTCGCTGCCTGATCCGGTGTTTTCAAATTCCCCAATATTTACAGCAAAAGAGAGCTAACCCTTCTTAACCTTTCTTAATTAAGTTAATTAAGTTATCTCGCTGTTTGTGTTTAAAAAGTCAAATGATTATACTTTTACTGTGGGATATACAGAACAGACCTCAGAATATTCAATATGACAGATAATGGTATTTCGAACATAACAAAAACTGTCATGATTTATGCTCCAGACACCATCTCCATCCCACACTGCTTAATATAAAATAGAGGGGAATTGAGGGGACTGAATAATGCGGGAGGTGATAGGCTCAGGGCTCACAGCCGGACAGAGCATATTATAATTAATGACTGAATATTTCATCAGATGATCTCCGGCGAACTCAGATGACAAAATCGCACCTAAACTAAGGGGGATAAAATGAAGAAACTAGCAATTTTTCTGGTGTTAGCCTTTGCCTTTACCATGATATTTTCCTCTGCAGCTGTTGCTGAAGAAGAAATCGAAATCACCTACTGGCAGTATTTCTATGAATCCCGCGTTGAGGCCATGGATGAGCTGATCGAGCAGTTTGAGGAGGAGTATCCCCATATTACCGTAAATCACGAGACCTTTCCCTATGAGGATTACAATGTCAGGGTGTCCTCGGCTGTACCAGTGGGAGAGGGCCCGGATGTTCTGCAGCTCTTCTACGGCTGGCTGCCCCGCTATATAGAGGGGGAATTTTTGCAGCCACTGCCGGAGGAGCACTTTTCTCAGGATGAGATAGAGGATGAATTTTATGATCTGGTCGAGGCCAGCAAGGTCGATGGAGATTATTATGCACTTCCCACCGCGGTGAGATCGCTGGCTTTAGTCCAGAATGACGATCTGCTGGAACAGGCCGGTCTGGACCCCGACTCTCCCCCGGAAACCCTGGATGAGCTGGTGGAATATGCCGATCAGGCCACGGTCAGGGATGGCGGTGGCAACATACTGCAGGCCGGCATGTCGGTACAGATAGACTCCCAGCTCCATCACTGGATGAGACAGGTTCTGGTCGAGCAGTTCGGCGGACAGCCTTATTCCGATGATTACCGCGAGGTCCTCTTCGACGAAAAGGGAGGAGAGGAAGCTCTGGAGTTCATCACCGACCTGCAGCTGGAGCATGAAGTGGGATACTATGGTTTTCTGACAACGGATATCGATGCCTTTGAAGCTGGCCAGCTGGCCATGACCATGATCGGGTCCTTCACACTGGGTCAGTTCCAGGAAATTCCCCATCTGAATTTCAGCGTGAGCGAACTCCCCTCACATGAGGGAAGACAGAGTAACTTTGCCTCATACTGGGCAAACGGCATCAACAGCAATCTTGAGGGCGAGAGGCTGGAAGCGGCTTCCAAATTCCTGCAGTTTATCACTTCGGACGAGGCCATGGATCTATGGCTCGATACAGTTGGTGAGCTGCCGGCCAAGCCCGAGATCGCCGAGGAGTATATCGACCACGAATACTACGGTCCCTTCATCGAGGGTCTGGAATATGCCACAGCCACCTATTTTCTGGATGAATCAGCCCAGAGAGAACATGCCATAGACGCCTTTGAGAATGTGATACATGAGGATTATTCCATCGAGGAAGCAGTGGAAGAGTGGGCCGAAAATGACCAGGAAGTTCTGGATGATTACTGGGAAGATCAATAATATCCTTTGAACAGGCAATAGAGGGGGGAGAATATGTGCTTTTTCTCCCTCCTTATTTTTTTGGGAGTGAGATATGTGCTGAATTCATTAAAGTCCACTATCAAAAACTGGTGGCTCAAAGATCTCAACATAAAGCAGAGAAAGATGGTCTGGGCCTACATATTTCTGCTCGTACCTCTGATCTTCTATCTGAGCATCAGGATATATCCCGTCTTCAAGGCCTTCCGCCTGTCCCTGATGGAATGGGACCTGGTGGGTTCGCAGGAGTTTGTGGGTCTGGACAATTTCCGCGAGCTCTTCGATGACGCCATCTTCTGGCGCAGCCTGGCCAACACCGGTAAATACCTGCTGGGACTGCCCATCAGCCTGGTGATCGGCTTTATTTTTGCCTATCTTCTGAGCAAGATCGAGTTCGCTTTTGGCTTTTTCCGGCTCATCTATTTTCTGCCCTATCTGACCTCACTTGTGGCCGTGGCCTGGATATTCCGCTGGATACTGCAGCCGCTGCCTCTGGGACTGGCCAACAGGTTTTTGAGCTTCATGGGGCTTTCATCCTATCATTTTCTGGAGGATACGACACTGGCACTGCCCTCCATACTGGCCGCCACCATCTGGCAGGGCCTGGGTTTTCAGATCATAATCTATCTGGCCGGACTCAAGGGCATACCCAAACAGCTCTACGAGGCGGCCGAGGTCGATGGTGCCAATGAATTTCAGAGGCTCTTCAAGATCACGCTTCCCCTGCTCAAGCCCACTTTCGTCTTTCTGATCGTGATAGGTTCGATCCGCTATCTGCGCATGTTTGCCCAGGTTTTGAATATGTCCTATCAGGGCCGGGGAGGGCCGGCTTATTCCACCATGACACTGGTATTATTTCTCTACCGCCGGGCCTTCGAGCATTTTGAGATGGGCTATGCAGCTGCGGCCACGCTGATACTCTTTTTGATAATAATGACCGTATCACTAATACAACTGAAGGTGTTGAGCGGTGATGACTAAAGCAATAAAAGATGCCTATGAGAGCTTCAAAAAACACTATGTTCTCTATCTGGTCCTGCTCTTTTTCGGCATAATTATGGTCTTTCCCTTTCTGTGGATGCTGGCCACCTCGCTCAAGCCCCAGCCCGAGATCTATTCGCTCTCGCTCATGCCCGATAATCCCACGCTGAGCAACTATGCCCGCCTTTTCGATGTGGGCAGGTTCGGCAGGTGGTTCTTTAACTCCCTGCTGGTGGCTCTGGGTGTGACGATCTCGGCTGTCTTTTTCGATTCGCTGGTGGGTTATGTGCTCTGCAAGTTCGATTTTCCCTTTAAGAAGGTGATCTTTGTTCTCATACTGGCCACCATCATGATCCCCATGGAGATGCTGGTCATACCCTGGTATACCATGTTCACAAATGCCGGCATAAATGACTCCTATCTGGGCATCATGCTGCCGGGGATGATGACCGGTTTTGGCGTCTTTCTGATGAAGCAGTTTTTCACCTCGGTGCCCGATGATCTGCTCGATGCGGCCCGTGTTGACGGCCTGGATGAGTTCAGAATCTGGCTGAAGATAGCGATGCCGATGGTCAAGCCGGCCATATCCGCGCTGGCCATACTGACCTTCCTGCACAACTGGAATACATTTCTGTGGCCTCTCATCATCACCACAGATTCCAGCCTTTTCACGATTCCGGTGGGGCTGAGCTTTTTCTCGGGTGAGTATCAGACCCAGTGGCAGCTGGTCATGGCCGGAGCTTCATTTGCCACCGTGCCGGTGATCGCGGTCTTTCTGATCTTCCAGCGCAAGATCATCCAGGGCATACAGCTGACAGGCATGAAATAGTCTGCGAGCTGTTGACAGATTGAAGACTGAGAAGATGTAGAGGAGGCTAATCATGTATTCAGGAATAGATATAGTCGATGCCCACGGTCACTTTCCGGCCGAGCTCAAAGATTCAACCGGGCTGGTGGATTTTGCCCGCACCATGGCCTCTCCTGAAAAGCTTAAGGAGCTGGAGGAGAAGAGCGCCAGCAGCCGCCAGCAGACCTCGCGTGCTCAGGAGCAGTGGCGGGAGGCCTGGGGGTTTTCCGAGCCCGAACCTCTGGGGCTTAACGATGCCGACCTGGCTGACAGGTGGGTTGAGGAGCTGGATGAGCACGGCATAGAGAAGATGGTATGGGTGACAGGAGCCGGCAACTCCCGCCTGGCCCGGGTGGTAAACCGCCATCCTGACAGATTTGTGGGATTTGCTCACCACAATCCCTTTGCTCCCGATGCGGCCGATAGGCTGGAGGAGGCTGTGGCCGCGGGGCTCCAGGGTTATAAGATACTGGCGCCGCTGCATGACAGGCCGCTGGATTCCTGGGAGCTTTTCCCCCTGTGGGAGATCTGCCAGCGGGAGAAAATACCGGTTCTGATCCACTTCGGCATTCTGGGAGCGGGCGGCGGCATCGCCCATACCGATAATATCAATCCCCGCATTCTGGAGGATGTGGCCAAAGAATTTCCCGAGGTCAACTTTATCATACCCCACTTCGGCTGCGGCTATCCCAGAGAGCTGCTCTTTCTGGGCTGGGTCTGTGAGAATGTATATGTCGATACCTCCGGCTCCAACCAGTGGATGAGGTGGATGCCCTACGAGTTCGACCTCAAGCAGGCCTTCAGCAAATTCTACCGCACCTTCGGCCCCGAGCGGATAATATTCGGCACGGATTCCTCCTGGTTTCCCAGGGGATTTTCCGAAAATTATCTGCAGGAACAGTTCAAGATCGCCCGCTTTATGAATATGCCGCCCGAGCATCTGGAGATGATATTTGGCGGCAATATAATGAGGCTGCTGGGTGAAGATTTCGGCGGAGAAGAGGGTGAGATCGATGGCCGGGGATGATGGGGGAAAAGTCTTCGATGAATCCTATATAGATAATGTTTTAAGGCCCCTCTTTGCCGGCTATCAGGGCCATTTTTCCTCACAGCTCTTGCGCATAAATTTTGCCCATGCCGTCATGCTGGCCGAGCAGGAGATTATCACCGCCGAAGATGCAGGGCAGATCGTCACAGGCCTGATAGAGGTTAGAGATGAACTTGAGGCCGAAGATATCGAGTACAGCGGCGAGTTTGAGGATTATTTCTTTCTGGTGGAAAAGAAGCTGGCCGGGAAGATAGGAGCTGAGACTGCCGGTAAGCTGCATACGGCCCGCAGCCGCAATGATATCAATATCACCATGTTCAGGATGAACCTTAAGCAGAAGCTTCTCTCTCTGCTGGAGGACCTTCATGCCCTCATCGCCACGCTGGTCAGCAGGGCGGAGGAGGAGAGCGATACCATCTTCATCGCCTTCACCCACGGACAGCCGGCCCAGCCCATCACCTATGGTCACTATCTTTCGGCCGCGGTGGAGTTTCTGCTGCGCGATGCCGACAGGCTGTTTGCTGCCTATGAGACAATAGACAGCTCACCCATGGGGGCGGCGGCTATCGGCACCACCGGCTTTGATATAGACAGGGAGCGGATGGCTGAGCTGCTGGGCTTTGCCGCCGTGCAGAATAACTCATACGGATGCATAGCGGACAGCGATTATCTGCTCGAGCTTTACAGCTCAGCCCGGATACTGTTTCAGAATCTGGGCCGTTTTATCGAAAACCTGGACAGGTTCACCGCCTTCGAAACCGATATACTGGAAGTGCCGGGCAGGTTCGTGCAGATTAGCTCGATCATGCCCAACAAGAGAAATCCGGTCCCCGTGGAGCATCTGCGCAGCCTGGCCGCCATAACTGCCGGCAGATGTGAGACGGCAATCGCGGCCACACAGAACACACCCTACGGTGATATCAACGACAATGAGGAAAATCTGCAGCTTGAAGGCTACCGCATGTTTGATTCGGCCGGCCGGGTCCTCGACCTTCTGCGGGAGTTCATGGCGGCCGTTAAGGTCAATGAGGAAAGCGTCAAAAAGCTCATCTCCAGCAGCAGGGCCGCCATGACCGAGCTGGCCGACAGCCTGGTGAGAAAAGAGGATCTCTCCTTCCGCAGGGCTCATGAGCTGACCTCGGAGCTGGTGGAGGAGCTGAGCGATGGGCGGGATGTGATGGCCGGCAGAAAGAGGTCTTTAAATGCATTCTGTCCCGATCTCATCTATGATATATTCTCGATGCTTTTCCAGGAGAAGCTGGGCCGTGATACCGGCCTGGGCCGGGAGGAGTTTGCCGAAATACTCTCAGCCGAGCATTTCGTCCACGTCAGGGATGTGAGGGGCGGCACCTCACCGGAGGCCGTGAATGAGGCCTGTGCGGAATACCGGGTGGAGCTGGAGGATTTTGCCGGGAGGCTGGAAAAGCTGCGCCGGTCCGGGGAGGAAGCTGCCGACAGACTGCAGGAGCGGGTCGAATACTACAGCCGTAATTAAGAGCAGTGATTGAAAAAGGATTTACAGCCGGGCCGCCAGAAAGACTTGTAATGGACCGGCAGAGCCGGGAGATGAGTTGACATAGATACAATAATTGTATATTATTTTAATACCATTACCAATATCTGGTTTTAGGAGGAAGAAATATGGACAAAAACAGCCTGCAAGGCCTCACACTGGCTCAGGCCGGTGCCGACCAGCATTCGATCAGGGATAATAACATACATCTTATCTTGCGTATAATCGAGGAGGAGGGCCCTCTCTCCCGGGCTGAGATAGGGGAGATGGTGAACATCAGCGCCCCCACCATCTCTTCCATCGTCGATGAGCTGGAAGAAAAGAACCTGATCCGCGAACTGGAGCCTGCCGCTTCATCCGGGGGCAGAAAACCCATCCCCCTGGAGTTCAACGCCGGAGCGGGATATGTTGTGGGCATAGATGTGGGAGGCACCAATATTGAGATCGGTCTCTCCGACCTGGAGGGTGAGATCGTCAGCAGCACGACATTTGCGGCGGAGACTATCGGCAGCGGCCGGGAGGCTGTTAGCCGGCTGGCAGAGCTGGTGGAGCGCGTGATCGGATCCTCTTCGATCGGGCGGGAGCAGGTCAGGTGTGTGGGCCTGGGCGTGCCCGGTGTGACAGATGTCGAGGAGGGCCGGGTATCTCTGGCACCGGCCTTCTACTGGCATGAGCTTCCCATCAGGGATATGCTGAAGGAGGAGCTGGATATGGCCGTTGCAATCGAGAATGACGTAAATGCCGCAGCCTACGCTGAAAAGAGATACGGGCGCGGACAGGAGTATTCCCATTTCATCTTCATCAGTGTGGGCACAGGCATAGGTGCCGGAGTTATTCTGGATGACAGGCTGCACCGCGGCCACAGCTTTGCTGCCGGTGAGGTGGGCTATACCATCATCGATCTGGACTGGATCGAGGAGCGGCAAGAACAGAAGGAGCAGCATGAAGAGCAGGTTGAGGATTTTGGCTGTCTGGAATCCTCGGCTGCTGCCCCGGCCATTGTGGACAGGGCCCGCCGGCTGGGCTTTGATTTTAACGGAGATGTCTCGGCCTACGAGGTGTTGAGGCGGGCGGAAAACGGCGATGAGGTGGCCGGCCGGGTGCTTGATGAGGTGACAGATCATCTGGCGGCTGGAATCATCAACTCCTCGCTAATTATCAATCCCGAGGCCGTATTTCTGGGCGGCGGTATCTTCGAGGCCGGTGATACCATTCTGAAGCCCATCAGGAGAAAGGTGAAGAGCTCATCACCTCTGGAGCTGGAGCTCTATATCTCCAGTTTTGGCCATGAGGCCAGCCTGCGCGGCGCCATCTCCATCGCAGCTGATCAGGCCCGGGTCTCACTGCTTTAGTCCCGGTTTCCGGCAGGGAGGGGGTGCTGAAAAGGATGAGCGGAGATACAGATCGGGGACTTGAAGGTGAGGGGCTGCAGTACGGCTTTTTGCTGCTGCTCTCCACTGCCTATCTGGCGGTATATGCCGGGATGCAGGGATTTCTGGCGCTCATGCCCCTGATCCAGGAGGAGTTTTTGCTGACAAGATCACAGGCCGGATTCTATATGACATTTTATTCCCTCACGGCCACGGTCACAGCCGTCTTTACCGGGAACATAGTCGACAGTATTGGCAGCAAAAGGGGCATAGTCGGGGGGACTATCTCCGTGGGAGCTATGCTGGTTCTGCATGCCCTGGCTCCAGCTTTTTTTGTGCTGCTGGGGCTGGCACTGATCACCGGGCTGGTCTTCAGCATCATCACGCCTTCACTTAATAAGGCGGTTATGGTCAGGGTCCGGGAGAAGAGGCGGGCCACCTCCATGGGTATCATGCAGTCTGGTGGCGGTGTGGGAGGGTTCATGGGAGCCAGTCTGCTGCCCCTTCTGGCCGGCAGTGTGGGCTGGAGATATTCCATTCTGCTCTCCGGTTTATTTGCTATACTCATGGGAAGTGTCATCTACATATTCTATCGTGAAAGACGCGGCAGGAATCAGGAGAGCGGGGAGAGTCGAATAGACGAAGGAAAAGGGGATACGGAAGAAAGCGGGGATATGAAAGATAGAATCTCGCTTCTTCTTAAAAATAGATATCTGCTGGGGCTCTGTGCTCTGGGGTTTGCCTTCAATACGACAGTCTCGGCCGTTCTCGCCCATTACACACTCTATCTGACGCGCGATCTTCAGGCCGGAAATTTTCTGGCCGGTCTTTCCCTGGGCATACTGCATATCGGGGGAATAGCGGGAAGGCCGCTGTGGGGAATGGTGAGCGATCGTCTTATGGCGGGAGACCGGCGGAGGGCTTTAATGCTGGTGGCGATTGTGCTGGCAGGGTTGAACCTCCTCTTCGGGCTTCTCATCTCTTCGCTATCCTTCTCACTTCCGCTCATGGCCCTGGCTTCTTTTGTCCTGGGGGCAGCCGCACTGGGCTGGAATGGACTATTCTTCACCAATGTGGCAGAGACTGTCAGCGCTAAAATGGCGGGAATAGGCACCGGCTTTGCCCTGCTTTTTACCCGCACAGGTGGTGTTATTAGCCCTCCTATTTTTGGCTATATTGCCGATCTCCATGACAGCTATGTCTTCAGCTGGCTGGCAGCGGGGGCTGTGATGTTGATATTCACCTGCATTTTTTTGGTGGTGAGCAGAAAAGAGATGCGCTGAGATTGAGATTAAATAGCCCTGCTTCATATGTGACGATATCTTATGCTATGAATTATGACTCACTGATGTAATTATCTTTCAATTATGATATAATTATAAACAGAATGCAGCTGGAACCATAATCCAAACAAAGGAGGGGATGCCTTATGAGCAGAGAAGAAGCCGATTTCAAATTGAAACCGGAGGAGTGGGCATTGCTTTCTGAGGCTCTGGCATTCTATATAGACATGCTGAAGAGCCCATGGGCTGGCAGAGAAGACCAGGATGAAGTCGTCCGGGAGCTGCAGGAGATAATGAAGAATATAAACGCAAATGCTCTCGATATTGATAATTTCAGCAAGCTGCAGGAGCTCGAGGAGAGGGGCAAGCTATAAACTTAAACTATAAACCATAAACAATAAAGCATATAAAAGCTCAGGGGATAATAAGAAAAAATCAGGCTAAAATCCTGAACTGGCATAATTATAAATTCCCGCCACCGGCAGTGTCTTTGGGCCGGTGGCGGGAATCTCTTTTTCAGGGGTATTTAATTGCTCAATTGATTTTGCTTAATTGATTGAGGTCAGCCGCTGCTTCCCGGGCTGCGGCAGGTTATTTCCTCACTGCACATAGGGCACTCTGCGGGGGAATATGTTCTCAGATCGAGGTTCAGCAGGGATTTTACGGGCAGGACAAACTCCTCACTTCTGCCGCCGCTTCTGTCCACCATTACGCCGGCTCCCACGGGCTCTCCCCCCTGTGATTTTAGGGTTTTAATAACCTCCCTCACGGAACTGCCGGTGGTGAATACATCATCGACCACCAGAGCTTTCTCTCCGGGTTGGAGGGCAAAGCTCCGGCGCAGTTCCATGCCATCTTCTGTCTTTTCGGTGAAGACAGCCCGGCAGTCCAGAGCCAGCCCCACCGCGAAGGCCAGTGTTATTCCCCCCAGGGCCGGCCCTATTACCACCTCAATCTCCTGCCGGGAAAATCTTCGGGCCAGCTCTGCTCCCAGCCTGCGGGCCAGGTCGGGATGCTGCAGCACCCGGGCACACTGAATGTATTGCTCGCTGTGCAGGCCTGAATTGAGCCGGAAATGCCCTTCCTGCAGTGCACCTTTTTCCCGGAATATATTCTTTATCTCATCTTCAGTCATCGATAATTCCTCCTTCCAGCCTGCTCATATCATCATAACCTTTTCTCATCAGGTGTTTCTCAATTCCCTCCAGTATCTCCTCCATGGACTGCGGATGGGCAAAATTGGCCGTGCCCACAGCCACCGCCCTGGCCCCGGCCAGAAAAAACTCCAGTGCATCGCGGGCACAGGTGATCCCTCCCATACCTATGATGGGAATATCGACGGTGCGGGCCACCTGATAGACCATCCTCACCGCCACCGGTCTGACGGCAGGCCCGGAGAGCCCTCCGCTGATATTATGCAGCACCGGCTTTTCCGCCTCCACATCGATCTTCATGCCCGGCAGCGTGTTTATCAGAGAGATGGCATCGGAGCCCGCCCCCTCCACGGCCGCTGCTACCTCTGTTATCCGGCCGGTATTGGGTGTGAGCTTGGTGATCAGGGGCAGTGTGGTGCTCTCTCTCACCGCCCGCACCACGGCGGCGGCCGTTTCCGGGCTGCGGCCGAAGGCTATTCCCCCGCCCTCAACATTGGGACAGGAGATATTTATCTCCAGGGCATCGAGATCTGCTCCATCGAGCTTTGCGGCCAGATTTGAGAAGTTCTCCACCGTGCCGGCGGAGATATTGGCGATTATTTTGCAGTCATAATCTGCTATGCGGGGAAGCTCTTCTGCTATGAACTTATCCACACCGGGATTCTGCAGGCCGATGGAATTGAGCATGCCGGCTGGAGTTTCCGCCATACGGGGCGGGGGATTTCCCCTTCTGGCTTCCAGCGTTATGCCGGTGAGAAAGATGGCACCGGGCAGCGAGGGATCGATATAATCGGCATATTCCCGCCCGAAGCCAAAGGTGCCGGATGCGGCGGCCACCGGATTCTTCAGCCTGAGATCGCAGAGATTGACCGCTAGATCGGGCCCGCCGGAACCGGCAGAGGTGGGCTTTTCCCGGGAGTCTTTATCCATCGAAGACCACCTCCTCCAGGGGGAATACAGGCCCATCGCTGCAGACCTTTTTGTAGTCTGCGGATACAGTCCCGAAATCGGGCTCATTCCGGGCCGACTTGATCTTTTTCACACAGGACATGCAGGCTCCCACACCACAGGCCATTCTGGCCTCAAGTGAAGCCTGACCTCTGAAATCGTTCTCTCCGCTCCAGCTCTTTATCTCCTTTAACATATCCTCCGGCCCGCAGGCAAAGACATAGTCTATTTCACCTCTGCAGGCCGGCAGAAGATCGGAAATCATGCCCTTTTCACCGCAGCTGCCGTCTTCGGTGACGGTTATCAGCTTCTTTAAGTCTTTTTGCTTTTCTTTCTCCCTGAAATAATTATAATCAAGCAGTGATTTTTCGCTTTTTGCCCCCAGCAGCACATGCGGCTCGGCTTCGGCCGGCAGCTCTTCCAGAAGTGGAGGCAGGGGGGCGGCACCCATACCGCCGCCGATCAGCAGCGGCTTTTTCATTCCTGCCGGCACCGTGAAACCCCGGCCCAGAGGCCCCAGAACCTGAATTTCATCACCGGACTTAAGGCGGGAGAGGGCAGAGGTTCCCTTTCCCCTGACAGTGAACTTCAGCGCAAAACATCCGGGGCGGGTTTCGATTCTGTTGAAGCTGAAGGGCCGGCGCAGCAGAGGATCGCTTCTCTCCGGCAGTGATTCAGTCCGGCAGCAGATATGAACAAACTGCCCCGGCCCGGCTTCCCGGGCAATTTCGGCTGATTCCAGCCTGAGTTCATATATTCGATCTCCACAGCTTCTGATCTCCCGCACGGTGGCGCCGGCGTTAAACATCTTTGCCAGCCCCTGTCAGGGCCTGATTTATCTCAGTTCTCATTTTCTCGGCCGCCTGCCGGGCAGCCCTGCCGGGATCATCGCTGAAATGATCCTTCTCCCGGGCATAATTGATTCCCCGGGAGGAGGTCACAATTGCCCCCAGACCGTCATCGTTAAAGGCGGGCACGACATCATCCGCTCCCCCGCCCTGAGCGCCATAACCCGGACACAGAAAGAGGTTATTTTTCATTATCCGGCGCAGACTGGATATCTCCTCCCGGCCGGTGACGGCCACCACCGCTCCGGCCGCGCTGTAACCATGTTTTCCCCTGAGATCCCCACCCAGATCGGCTGTCAGCCGGGCCACCTCACGGCAGAGATCGCTCTTTCCGGCACCTTTCTCATCATCGTTCAGGGGCAGGCTCTGAAGTTCACCGGCTGAGGGATTTGAGGTCCTGACCAGCACAAATATGCCCTTCCCATCCCGGCATCTGTCCAGAAAGGGCTTCAGGGCATCACGGCCGAGATAGGGGTTTACCGTAACGGCATCGGCTCCTGCCGCCCGATTTTCTCCGGCGGCTGGAGAAATTTCACAGGGGAGGCTCTCACCGCCGGAGCTTTGTCCGGGGAGATATGTGCGGGCATAGGCTTCGGCGGTGGTGCCGATATCGCCGCGCTTTACATCTGCTATCACCGGAAGCCCCCGCTCACTGGCCATAGATACCGTCTTCCAGAAGGCTCTGATTCCTGCCCGGCGGTACAGCTCGTAAAAGGCAATCTGGGGTTTTACCGCCACCGCCTTATCTCTGACCGCCTCGATGATGATTCTGTTGAACTCCACGATGGCACCGGCCGCCGCTTCAGGCCTGTGTCCCATCCTGCTCAGGGCATCTTCTCTTATAGAGGCTGGTATTCTCTCCCAGCGGGGATCGAGACCGACGCAGACGCGGCTGTTCTTTTCCTTTACCGCCTCGATGATTCTGTCAGCAAAGTTCATTTATTTTTTCATCCTCCCACATGATATTGCCTGCAACCGCGGTCAAAACCGGCTTTCCCTTCAGTGTTTTTCCCTGGAAGGGTGTGTTTTTTCCGCGGGAGCGGAACTTTTCTCCTCTGACCTCCCATTCGGCCTCTTCGTCTATCACGGTCACATCTCCCGGCCGGCCCGCTCTGAGCTGGCCGCCTTCAATATCCAGCACCCCTGCCGGCTCCGAGGTCATCTTTTTGATGGCCTCAGTTCCGGACAGAATACCCGGTTTTACCAGATGGGTGAAGACCAGGCCAAGAGCCGTCTCCAGCCCGGAGATGCCGAAGGGAGCAAAATCAAACTCCACATCCTTCTCAGCCCTGGTGTGGGGGGCGTGATCGGTGGCGATGACATCCACTGTGCCATCTGCCAGCCCTTCTTTCAGGGCCTCCACATCCTCACGGGGGCGGAGAGGGGGATTTACCTTGCAGCTGGTATCAAAGGAGGTGATATTTTCATCGGTGAGTGAGAAGTGGTGGGGTGTTACCTCACAGCTGACCCTCACACCCCGCTTTCTGGCCCTGCGGATGAGATCCAGCGACCGGGCGGTGCTGACGTGAGCGATATGCAGCTGACAGCCGGTCTCGCCGGCCAAACATAGATCCCGGGCGACCATGACGGTCTCAGCCGAAGCCGGCATGCCCGGCAGCCCTGTCAAAGTGGAATAATAGCCCTCGTGGACGACGCCTTCACCTGACAGGTTTATATCCTCACAGTGCGATATTATAGGAAGATCGAAGGCCCGGCTGTATTCCATGGCCAGCTTCATCACCTCGGAATCCATCACCGGCCGGCCATCATCGGAGACCGCTACAGCGCCGGCTTCCCGCATCCGTCCCAGCTCTGCCAGCTTTTCACCTCTGCTCTTCTGGGTGATGGCACCGGTCTGATGGACGCGTGCTGCTGCTTCCCGTTCGGCCTTTTCCCGCACGGATTCTATGAGTGCGGGGCTGTCGATGACGGGGCTGGTGTTGGGCATGGCCACCACCGCGGCAAATCCTCCCCGCACCGCCGCCTCCGTGCCTGATCTTATCGATTCTTTATGCTCCTGGCCGGGATCCCGCAGATGGGTGTGCATATCGATGAGGCCGGGAACGGCCAGCATATTGTTCATATCCTTTTTGATATCGGCCTGCAGCTCCATACTGTCTTCCTCAGCCCTGCTGGTCCGGGAGGTATAGGAGGGAGAAGAATGGGGTAAAATCTCGCTGATCTTCCCCCCGTCCAGCAGTATATCTGCAGGCTCAAATTCTTCTGTCTCCGGCAGGAGTGCTCTCACATTACTGAGCAATATCCTGCTCATATTCTATCTCACCTCCCCCGATAAGAAGATAGAGGAGGGCCATTCTGATGGCCACTCCCAGGCTGACCTGTTTTTCGATGAGTGCTCGGTCGCTGTAGGCCAGCTCCGGAGATATCTCCACATCCCTGTTGATAGGGCCGGGATGCATGATTATGGCTTCATCTGCCAGCAGGGGCAGATGTTTCTGGCGCAGGCCGTAGAGCTCCCTGTATTCCCGCAGTGAGGGGAAGAGGGGTTTGTCCTGCCGCTCCTGCTGTATGCGCAGAAGGTAGACGACATCGGCACCGCTGATACCTTCCTCCAGATCATGGTAGATATCGGCATTTAGCCTTCCGGCCTCTTCCGGTATAAGTGTGGGAGGGCCTATCAATCTCACATTGGCCCCCAGTTTATTCATCCCCCACAGATTGGAGCGGGCCACCCGGCTGTGCTTGATATCACCTGTGATGGCGATATCGAGATTTTCGATCTTTCCCCTGTTTTCCCGGATCGTCAGCAGGTCGAGCAGGGCCTGGGTTGGATGCTCGTGCCTGCCATCACCGGCGTTGAGCACGGGGACATCGATCGCTTCCGCCAGCAGACGGGGAGCCCCGGCGGCACTGTGCCTGATCACGACTGCATCGGCCCCCAGAGCTTTAAGTGTTTTGGCTGTATCGACCAGGCTTTCTCCTTTGACCAGGCTGCTGCTGTCCCTGGTTATCGTCATACCGTCTCCGCTCATCCTCTTTACTGCCAGGGAGAAGGAGGATTTAGTTCTGGTGCTGGGCTCAAAGAAGAGGTTTACCACCAGTTTTCCCCTGAGCGGCGGCACCTTTTTGATGCGGCGTGTCAGAATCTCTTTCATGGAATCGGCGGTATCCAGAATCAGCTCAATATCGTCGGCTGTCAGATCCTTAATCTCCAGAATGCTGCTCTGTGATAATTCCATAGCTACACCCTTTCCTTATTTTTTGAAATGAAAAAACCCGGCCCAAAGAGGCCGGGAAGGGAAAGGCAGGCTGAAACTCAGTTTGAGCGGGATTCAGCCCAAAATCTGCTTCCCTTTTTAGCCTCACAGGACTAAAATTAAAGATCAGCAGGTCCAGAAAATTATTCGATTTTGCAGATCCGGCAGCTGATTCAGGTAAAATTCAGGGCAATAAAAATAACCCTCCTGACCGCAGGGCATCAGCAAGGTACAGCAGGGGTAAGTTCCATATCCTGTATAACCTTGCTGGCCTCACGGGACCAGCTTAAAGGCAGCTTTTAAAATTCTGCGGCGGATGTATCCGCACAGATCTATCTGAACCAATCATATCAAACATTTATATCCCTGTCAAAGATTCTTGCGGCAGGAGGGCTTTATCCGCACCTTCCCCTCCCTTATCTCCAGGCATCCCCGGGCATACAGTTCGATTGAGCGGGGATAGATCAGATGCTCCTGGCGGCGGATCCGCCTCGAGAGCTTTTCCTCATCATCATCCTCTTTTACCTTCACAGGGGCCTGCATAATTATGGGGCCCTCATCCAGCTCTTCTGTGACAAAATGAACCGTGCAGCCCGTCACCTTTACACCGGCCTCAAGGGCCTGCTTTTGGGCCTTAAGTCCCCTGAAGGCCGGCAGCAGTGAGGGGTGAATGTTCATGATCCGGTCGGGGAATCTCTCGATAAAATAAGGTGACAGCAGGCGCATGAACCCGGCCAGTGCCACCAGATCCGCATCATGGGCGGCTATAAGATCGGCCGCCTCAGACTCAAACTGCCGCCTGTCTCCGTATTCCCCGGGGTCGAGGTAATAGCCGTCGATATTGAATCTTTCCGCCTTCTCCAGGACCGGGGCTTTTTCCCGGTCACAGATCAGCACGCTGACCTCTCCCGGCCAGTCCGGCTTTAGGGCAGCCCGGGCGATCGCCTCAAAATTGCTGCCCCTGCCCGAGGCCATGACGGCGATATTTATCATTATACTATCTCCACCTCCCCCTGACCTGCTTTTAGATCCCCTATGACCCGGGCTTCTACACCCAGCTCCTGCAGTGTATCGACCGCTCTATCGGCCTCTTCTGCGGGCAGGGCCATGACCAGTCCGATGCCCATGTTGAAGGTCTTAAACATCTCCTGTGAGGAAACATCGCCGAGCTCCTGCACAAATTTGAATATATTCTGTTTCGGCCAGCTGTCCTCGAATATCACCGCTTTTCGGTCCCGGGGGAGAATGCGGGCTATATTTTCGGGCAGCCCGCCCCCGGTGATATGGGCCAGAGCGGCAATATCATAATCGAACTCGTTCAGCAATTTCAGCACCGGCCGCACATATATGCGGGTGGGGGTGAGCAGCTCTTCGGCCAGTGTGCTCTCCAGTTCGGGGATGTAATCGTCTATCCCATAACCGTGTTCCTGGAATATTAGCCTGCGCACCAGGGAAAAGCCGTTGCTGTGCAGACCGCTGGAAGCAAGACCCACCAGCCTGAGATCTGAAGATATATTCTTTCGGGGCAGTATATCTTTCCTTCGCACCCGGCCCAGGGCAAATCCGGCCAGCTCGTATTCTCCCCTGTCATAAAAGCCCGGCATCTGAGCGGTCTCGCCGCCCAGCAGCGCGCAGCCCGCCTGCCGGCAGCCCCGGACCATACCGGAGAATATCTCCTCCAGCATATCATCATCTATCTCCGTGCAGGCCAGATAATCGAGAAAGAATAGAGGCTCTGCGCCCTGGGCCAGAATATCGTTGACACACATGGCCACCAGATCTATACCGACAGTGTCGTGTTTTTGGGCCCTGAAGGCCACCTTGAGCTTGGTGCCCACACCATCCGCACCTGCCACCAGGACGGTGCCCTCCGCGTCGGGGTAGTCATCGAGTCCAAATAATCCCCCGAACTGCTCGAGATCGCTGAGAACACGGGAGTCATGAGTTGATCTGATCAGACCGGAGACGCGTTCCAGAGCTTCTTTGCTCGCTTCAGTATCCACACCGGCATCTTTATAGGTAAATCCCATATATAAGCTCACCCACTTTTAGATATTTTTGACCTCCTCCGGAGGAGGCAGAGGATAGTTTCCGTCAAAACAGGCGGTGCAGAAGCCCCCATCATCACTGTCAAGTGAGGCTAGAAGTCCCTCGCGGGACAGATAGGTCAGAGAGTCAGCCCCGATATGCTGGCAGATTTCCTGCGGGTTTTTGCTGGAGGCTATCAGCTGCTGGCGGCGGGAGGTATCCAGACCATAATAGCAGGAATGGGAGACTGGAGGAGAGGAGACGGCCATGTGAATTTCCTCTGCTTCGGCCTCCCTCAGCATGTTCACAATCTGCTGGCTGGTGGTGCCCCGCACTATGGAATCATCGACGAGTATTACCCGCTTATCTTTGATGATTTTTTTGATGGGATTGAGCTTGATTCTGACCTTCAGATTTCTGATCTTCTGCCGGGGCTGGATAAAAGTTCTCCCCACATATTTATTCTGAAGGATGCCCTGTTTGTAGGGGATTCCTGCCTCCCCGGCAAAACCCAGAGCTGCCGAGATTCCCGAGCTGGGCACCGGCACCACGACATCTCCGTCAACCTCAGCCTCCCGGGCCAAATTTTCTCCCATCTTCTTGCGGGCCTGGCGGACATTCTGGTCTTTGATGACACTGTCAGGGCGGGCAAAGTAGATGAACTCGAATACGCAGAACTTATTCTTCTTATTTTCGCAGTAATACCTGCTCTTTATTCCCTCTTCGTTTATGGTGATCACCTCTCCGGGTTCTATCTCCCGGATCGGCTCGGCCTCCAGAATATCGAAGGCACAGGTCTCAGATGCCACAATATAGAAGTCATCTTTCTGCCCCAGCACCAGCGGTCTGAAGCCGCGGGGATCTCTGGCCGCCAGCAGACTGTCATCGGTCATGGCCAGCAGGCTGAAGGCCCCCCTGATCCCCTGCAAACTCTCCACAAAAGCCTCTTCGATATCATCCTGCAGTGAGCGGGCGATCAGATGGGCTATCACTTCAGTGTCCAGGCCGGAATGAAATATTGCTCCCCGTTCCTCTAAGTTGCTCCTGAGCTCTCTGTGATTTGTCAGATTTCCGTTATGGGCCAGGGCGAGATTGCCCTTGATGGAGCTGGTGATAAAGGGCTGCACATTTACCATCTTGCTCGAGCCCGCGGTGGAATAGCGCACATGGCCCAGGCCGATATTCCCCTCCATATCAGCCAGGTCCTCTTCGGCAAATACGTTGGTCACAAGTCCCATGCCCCTTTTCCGGTCAAATTCTCCGCCATTGGTCACACAGATCCCGGCACTCTCCTGGCCCCTGTGCTGCAGAGAATAGAGGGAGAGATAGCTAAAACGGGCGATATCATCGCTGTTTTCGGGAGCATATATGCCTACAAGCCCACATTCTTCTCCCCAGCTGTTTTCCGGGAGGTTTACATACTTTTTTCTGCTGTCTTCCATGCGGATCTCAACTCCTCCAGATCTATTTTGAAGAGATCATCGGCGATCAATTTTTCTCCCCCGGTAGTTCCCAGCCTGGTGAGGGGGATGTCCTCCGATTCAGCCCTATCTTCAAGTTCGCCGGCCCGGTCTTCGTCCGCGGTGACCAGGGCCCGGCCTGTTGATTCGGAAAACAGAAATTCCTCCAAAGTCAGCTGTGTCTCAAACTCCAGCTCGGCCCCCATCTCACCGGTGAGACAGGAGAGGGCCAGAGCGGCTGCCAGTCCCCCGTCAGAGATGCTGCGGGCCGAACTGATCAGACCGCTGCTGTGGGCCGAGAGCAGAAATTCCTGCAGCCGGGCTTCTTCGCAAAGATCGAGCCGGGGGAGCTCTCCCTCGCAGCTGTCAAAGGCCAGACTGAGATAATCGCTGCAGCCCAGCTCTGGCCGGGTTCTGCCCAGCAGATACAGAGGTTTATCCTCCTCTGTGAAGTGGGGCGGGACTGTCCTGCCGGAATCTTCGGTTATACCGACGAGGGCCAGCACCGGTGTGGGATCGATGGCACCCTCGGGACCTTCGTTGAAGAGGCTGACATTGCCTCCTGTGACCGGCAGATTAAGAGAACTGCATGCTTCGGCCAGGCCGGCGATGCATTCCTCCAGCTGCCAGTATATCTCAGGATCGAGAGGGCTGCCCAGATTGAGGCCATCCGAAACCGCCAGCGGCCTGCCTCCGGCACAGGCAATTTCCCGGGCCAGGCCGGCCGCCAGCATGGCTGTACCCTGCCGGGGCTGAAGCTGACAGCGCCTGCCGCTGGAGCCCATTACCGCCAGAGCCTTGCGCTCACCATCACCCAGGGGGATCACCGCCGGCTCTGATTCATTGAATCTGCCGTAAATTTGCGGGGAGGAGAGGAGGTCAAGCAGGGCCTCTTTCCGGGAAGGATAGGGGCTGCCGGTGCCGGTGCCGCTGTCGCTGGAATGTGAGGGGATATTCTCTGCAGCTTCGGGTTTTTGGGACTTCCTTCTGTGAACCGGATGACCATCGACCAGCAGAGGGGCCGGTATTTCGGCAACCTTTTCCTCCTGATGATAGATGGTGACATCCTCTTCAGCTGTGGTCTTCCCGATCACCACGGCCTCCAGGCCCCGGCTGTGAAAGGCCTCTTTGATTTCAGGCAGCCTATCACTGCGGGGCGTCATCATCATTCTCTCCTGTGTTTCCGAGAGCATAATTTCACCGGCAGTCATATCCTTTTCGGCCAGCGGCACCTGATCGAGATCGATTTTTACCCCCCTGTTTCCGCCTGCGGCCATCTCACTGGCGGCACCGGTGATTCCGGCTGCACCCAGATCCTGCAGGGCGGAGATGGCGTCGTCTTCTATGAGCTCCCTGCAGGCCTCTATCAGCCTGCGCTCTCGCTCCGGAAAGCCGGCGGGCACGGGATTTTGATCCGTATCTGCAGATTCTTCCTGTTCCTCGAGCTCCTGTGAGGCAAAGCTGGCCCCGCCTATGCCATCCCGACCTGTGGGAGCGCCGGCTAAAACTAAATCTCTGCCGGCGGCTGTTATGCTGGACGAGAGAATATTTTCATCTTCGACCACACCCAGGCAGAGGGCGTTAACCAGGGGGTTGTGTTCATAGGCTGGTGAAAATTTCATGGTGGTCCCTGTCATGCTGACGCCGGAAGTGCGGGCATAATCCCGGGCTCCTTTCAGCGCATCCTGCAGCAGAGCCCTGATTTCGCTCTTTTCCGGCTCCCCCAGGCAGAGGGCAGCCATGCTCAGCCGGGGCCTGGCGCCCATCGAGAGCACGTCCCTGATTATTCCTCCCACACCTGTGGCCGCTCCCTGATAGGGGTTGACGGCAGAGGGATGGTTGTGACTTTCCACCTTGAAGACCAGGTTTAAATTGTCGACAGCGTGCACTATGCCGGCATTTTCACCCGGGCCCTGCTTCACCCGCTCGCCCTCTGCGGGCAGCTTCTCAAGCAGTGGCAGCGAATTCTTGTAGCTGCAGTGCTCCGACCACATAACACCGAACATGGCCAGCTCCACTGCATCCGGTTTTCTGCCCAGCCCTTCTTTGATCATGCTGTATTCCTGCCGGGTCAGGCCTTCCTTTTCCCAGATCTTCTCAGCCATCTATTTCACCTCTCCTGTGTCGATATTCAGTCTGTCCGCGATCTCCCGGTATGCTGCCATCACTTCTCCGAGATCCTGTCTGAACCTGTCCTTATCCAGACTGCGCCCGCTCCCGCCATCCCAGAAGCGGCAGGTGTCGGGTGTTATCTCATCGGCCAGCAGCAGATCATTCTCCTGGTTGTGGCCGAATTCGAGCTTGAAATCGACCAGCTGTATATTCCGCACGCGGAGAAATTCCCTCAGGATATCGTTTATGCGCAGTGCCCGATCTTCCAGCTCCTGCATCAGCTCTTCATCTGCCGCTCCGAGAAACTCGATGTGATGCCTGTTGAGCAGAGGATCTCCCAGCTCGTCGCTCTTGTAGTAAAACTCCAGTATGGGAGATTTGAGTATGCTGCCCTTTTTCAATCCCAGCCGCTCTTGCAGGCTGCCGGCGGCCGCATTGCGCGCAACCACCTCCAGAGGGATTATTTCCACCCTCTCCACCAGCATCTCCCTGGCCGAGATCTTCTCTCTGAAATGGGTCGCTATCCCGCTCTCAGCCAGCAGCTGAAAGAATCTGCTGGAGATGGCATTGTTGAGCAGGCCCTTATCCTCCAGACTGGCCTTTTTTTCTCCGTCAAAAGCTGTGGCGTCATCCTTGAAGTGCATCACCGCCAGACTGTCATCTTCAGTTCCGTATAATTTTTTGGCCTTACCTTCGTAGAGAAGTTTGCCTTTCTGCAAGGGATCCCCTCCCCGGTTATTATCGATATATTTGTGATGCGATGCTGCTGATATAAATCTATAATAATTCAATTTTGATTCTATTTTTACAGATTATGCTCAGAGATTCAGCCGATCACGCCAGTGTTTTACAGCTTGCTCTGTCTTTTCCGCCGCCTTTCCGCGATAATGTGCCGGGTCTGCCACCATCTGTTTCTGGCGGCTGGTGAACTGCTGCCAGTATTCGTTGAGCTCATCATCATCTCTGATCAGATCGCTCAACTCTCTATCCTCTTGCCGGGCTTTCAAACTCATCTCCCGCACAGCTTCATGGGCATCGGGATGGCCGTAAGAGGCCAGGAGAATGTACAGGGGCTCCGCTCCTATCATCTCCTGCTGCAGCTGGAAGTTCTCCTCCATCTTCTTATCGGCGATGGCGAATCTCTTCAGCACACCGGTGAGCTTCTCTGTCGAGATGTGGAAGCCCGCCAGCATATCATACTGGAAGCGGGCTGAGGCAGAGTTGGTGAGATCCCGCTGGTGCTCGGAGATCTGGTCCTGATAGCGCGCCCCCATGCGGGCCGAAAATTCCTTCCACATGCTCTTGACATTCTCATAGCTGATGGGATTCTGCTTGTGGGGCATGGTGGAGGAGCCCACCTGATCGGCGGCGAAATATTCGCCCACCTCGGCAATCTCGGTGCGCTGCAGGTGCCTCATATCATCGCTGAGATTGGCAAGCACGCCAAAGCAGGAGATGATGCTGTGCATAAAATCGAGCATAAACTCCGGCTCGATGATCTGGGTGGAGTGGGAGGCCGGCTTAAGACCGAGCTTTTCCAGGACCTCTTTTTCAAAGTTCAGGGGGTCATCGATTATCAGCGACATGGCATTATAGGCCCCCACCGCACCGGAAAGCTGGCCGCGGAGATTACCGGTGGCTTTTTTTATCGCCAGCAGTCTGCCTCCGATTCTGCTGACATACTCAGCGAGGGCAAAACCGAAGGTGATCGGCACGGCATGCTGGCCGTGAGTTCTGCCTATCTGCAGTGTGTCTTTTTCCTCCAGTGACAGATCCATCAGGACCTGCAGAAGCTCTTCGAGTGCGGGCTGAACGACCTCCCGGGAGGCCTCTTTTATGCGCAGAGCGTTGGCCGTATCGACGATATCACTGGAAGTGGCTGTGAGGTGAACAAAGGGCCTGGCTTCTTCGCTGATTCTCCGCTGCAGACAGTTGGCCAGAGCCCTTATGTTGTGTCGGGTTTTCTCCTCCTCCCGGTAGACTTCCTCGGCCCCTATTTCCCCGGCAGCGCTATTTATCTCCTCCGGGACTGACGGATCACATATACCCCTTTCTGCCAGCACCCTGGCCAGGGCTATCTCCACCTTAAGCTGATAATCGATCTTGGCCTCTTCCGACAGGTATTGCTCGAGCTCCTTCATCCCCTCCCGAAAGGCATATCTGTGGTCTAAAGGATCTATGCTGGAATAGATATTTCTCTTCACCCCTGCTCACTTCTTTCCACTTCTGCAGCTGTTTTCAGCACTTCCTCCCGCAGATTGTCCTTGTATTCCCGCACCTTTTTTCTGATATCTTCGTCCTGACAGCCCAGTATCTGAGCGGCCATAATTCCTGCATTGCGGGCTCCATCGATGGCCATGGTGGCCACCGGCACTCCTGCGGGCATCTGCACTATGGAATGAAGGGATTCTTCACCGCTGAGGGTTGAGGTCTTTATCGGCACACCTATCACAGGGAGTTCGGTGATGGCGGCCATCATTCCGGGCAGATGGGCCGCACCGCCGGCTCCGGCAATAATCACTTCCAGCCCCCGCTCACAGGCTTCTTCGGCATATCGATAGAGGCGGTCGGGAGTTCTGTGAGCTGAGACCACCGTCATCTCAAAGGGGATATCGAGCTCGGCCAGAAACTCTGCCGCTTCTCTCATGACGGGAAGGTCCGAATCGCTGCCCATGACAATGCCAGCTTTTACTCCGTTCTTATCTTTTGTTTTTTCTTTTATTTTTTCTTTCTTTTTCGCATTCTCCAAGTTAATGATCCTCCTCCACACCGCAGATATTGATTTTAGCCCTGGCTTCTTCCGCAAGGACAGAAGCCTCTTCTGCAGTTTCAGCCAGGGCGGTTATATGTCCCATCTTGCGATCCTTGTAGGTCCGGCTTTTGCCGTAGAGATGTATCTTGCTTTCCGGAACGGAAAGAGCTTCCTCCAGTCCCTCGACACGTGTCGGCCCGGCGGGTGGACTCCCCAGGATATTTCTCATAGCAGCCGGGCTTATCAGGCCGGTGCTGCCCAGGGGGAGGTCCAGTATGGCCCTTATATGGTTTTCAAACTGAGAGGTAATACAGGCCTCCAGGCTAAAATGGCCGGAGTTGTGCGGGCGGGGAGCCACCTCATTGAGCAGGACCTCTTCTTCGGTGACGAAAAGTTCGATGCAGAATAATCCCACGGCGGAGAAAATATCCGCCACCCTGTAGGCTATCTCCCCGGCCCGGCCCCTCAGATTTTCCGGCAGAACAGCCGGGACCTGCGTTTTTTTCAGTATGCTGTTTTCGTGTATATTATGGGCCAGGGGATAGAGGAGAGCATTGCCCCGGGGGCGGCGGCAGATTAATGCGGAGACCTCCCTGGTGTAGGGTATATATTCTTCTGCCATAAGCTCTCTTTTCCCGCCCTCGAGCTCTGCAAAGGCTTTTTCGGGATCCTCTCCTTCCTCCACTAAATAATTGCCCTTGCCATCATAGCCGCCGGTACAGCTTTTTAGCATAAAAGGTCTGCCCAGCTGCTCTGATGCCTTCTTCAGATCCTGGCGGTTCGATACAGCGATGAACTCCGGCACGGGTATATCCTTTTCGGCCAGGAGTTTTTTCTGGTCCAGTTTGTTGTTAATCACCTGTAAATTCCAGGGCCGGGGGTAGATTGTATGTCCGGCCCCTGAGAGTTCCTGCAGAACACCGGCATCGATGTGTTCGAACTCGTAGGTTATAATATCGGTCCTGGCGGCCAGTCTTTTTATGGCCTCTGAGTCGAAAAAATCTGCTATCAGATGATCATCAGCCAGACTGTGAGCCGGGCAGTCAGCATCGGGATCGAGGATTGCCGCCTGTAAATTCATTTTTTTCATCTCTGTCAGCATCATCTTGCCCAGCTGCCCGCCTCCGATGATACCTACGTGAAGATCACTTTTTTTCTGCTGCAAAATTCCGGCTGCCTCCTTTCGGGGCTGTCATTTCGCTGTAAGTGCATGCAGGGCTTTCTGGCCGATATCCGTGCGGTGGTGAGCTCCGGCAAAATCGATCTTATCCACACCTGCATAAGCCCTCTCGATGGCATCCTCATGTTTTTCGGCTACAGCGGTAACTCCCAGAACACGGCCTCCATCTGTGACCAGCTTTCCATCCTTCTCCGCTGTGGCGGCGTGAAATACGGTTCTATAGGAGGTGATCGCCCTCTCTATACCTGATATTTCCCTGCCTGTTTCATAATCGAGCGGATAACCCTCCGAGGCCATCACCACACAGGCGGCGGTTTTTTCAGACCATTTTACCTCGATCTCATTCAGCCTTTTCTGCGCTGCGGCCTGGCCCAGTTCGATTAGATCTGTTTTCAACAGGGGGAGCACCACCTGAGCCTCGGGATCGCCGAACCTGACATTGTATTCCAGGACATATGGTTCTCCGGAGCTGGAGACCATCAGACCACAGTAGAGCAGTCCAGAAAAATCGATGCCATCTTTTTTTAATCCTTCCATCGTGGGGTTTAAAATTTTTCTTCTCACCTTTTTGCGTACATCTCCTTCGGCTACAGGTGTGGGAGCTATAGCCCCCATGCCTCCGGTATTGGGTCCCCGGTCATTATCATAGGCAGGCTTGTGATCCTGCGAAGGAGTTAGTGTGATGTAATCCTCACCATCGGTGAAGGCCAGTATTGAAGCTTCCTCACCTTTTAGCAGTTCTTCGATCACTATTTTTTCTCCGGCCTGGCCAAATCTCTTTTCCACCATGATCTCCTCGACGGCGGCCAGGGCCTCTGGCTCTGTATCACAGACATAGACCCCTTTACCTGCTGCCAGTCCATCTGCCTTGACGACTATGGGGGCTCCCGCATCAGCTATATAGTCCCGGGCTCTCCGGGGGCGGGAAAAGACCTCGTAATTTGCCGTGGGAATTCCGTGTCTGGCCATAAAATCCTTGGCAAAAACTTTGCTTCCTTCCAGGCGGGCACCCTCTCTGCCCGGGCCAACTGCGGCAAGATCATTCTGTCTGAGAACATCACAGAGACCCTGGACCAGCGGTTTCTCAGGTCCCACAAAAACCAGGTCTATTTCGTTTTTCTGACAGAAGCGGACCAGCCTGTCCTGCTCATCGGGGGCAATATTCACATTTTCAGCTATTCTGGCAGTTCCCGGGTTGCCAGGAGCGGCATAGATTTTATCTGTTAGCGGAGATTTTTTCGCCTTCCAGGCCAGCGCGTGTTCTCTGCCGCCGCTGCCTATCACCAGCAAATTCAAATAAATCACCTCCGGGTGAAGTTATTATGCTCAAACAAATATAAAAAGCCCAGACAGGTAGAATCCTCCGGCTACGAGAGGAACCTACCCGTCTGGGCTTTTATCCCTGCGGTGTTTATAGTATCGCTCGGACCCGCGGCCTGTTCCATACAGTCGGAGCAATCATGGCAATCATGACAATGACATATATATGGCATGGTCGGGCACAGCCGGTCATGGTAAGACCACAGTTAGGCCCTAATAATTAGGCCATAATAATGCCACATAATAATGCCATGTAAAAAAGCCATTATGAAGGCATAGAAGGGGCGCGGGAACCCTAGATACTCTTTCTCCCATAGGCAGGTAGTTTACGGCTACCTGGTAGATACTTGTGAGCCATATTCTCACAATTATATGAGATCAATGTAAATATTAAATTTTGTGATCCGGCTTCGAGCCTGACAGTGCGGGGATCTAACTGCACTGTCCGACTCTCTGCAGTCTGGATTAACTTCTTTACGAGTTTATTATAACAGAGAAGCCAGTTTTAATCAAAGGAAATTTTCGGCGGGCACTCCCTGTCATCTCTCTGCTCTGTTATCTCTGTGTTTTATGCAGTTTTATGCACTGCTGCAATTCTGTGCAGGAATATTATGGAATTTGGCGAACTGAATATTATACAGATCTTTTAGGCCGGGAAAATCATAGAAATGCATAATAGAGATCCGCTTCTTCACTGCATGTCCAGGGATCCTGCCCGCAGTTTTCAGGAGCATAGCGGCAGTCCTGGCAGAGCCGGGCAAATTCTGATTCTGATTGCGGTGATATATCGAGCATACTGCACAGCATCTTCTTTTTGCCCAGACGGCGCCTGTAGGTATTGTAAGAGGGTGTGAGCGGATCTGCCTGAAGTTCAGAGGCGGTGGGTGCCCGGCCCAGCTTTTCGGCCTTTTCCCGGTATCTTCTTTTCAGATAATCTTCATCATAGGGCATTAGCTGATGCACCTCCCTTTTCACCGATTGAGTTTTCCCGGCCGGATCAAATCTGTTCAGATTTTCTATTCCACTCTATTCTAATCCATACTGTCTCCGCTGTAAAGGAGAATTCCCGCATTTGCCGGCAAACTCATCGATTCTGCTCTCAGCTGAGCTGGTCTGACCTGAAGGTAAGAAGCTGGAGGCGGCGAAAAAAGAGAGGCGTATACATAACATAAATGGAGGCGAATAATATGATGAGATGGCAGCAGCTCCTGCGGCCCTTTCGCTTGGGTTATGAGAATGAAGATGTGGGACACGATCCCGACAGGAGCGAATATGAGCGGGATTTCGATCGGATCATATTCTCCACGGAGTTCAGGAGATTGCACGGTAAAACCCAGGTCTTTCCCTTTCCCGAGAATGATGTGACACATACCAGAATGACCCACAGCCTGGAATCTGTCTCGGTGGGGAGGTCGCTGGGCAATATAACGAGCAATAAGCTGAGAGAAAAACATGATGATTTCAAGGACTGGAATCTGGGCACAACGGTCAGTGTGGCCTGTCTGGCTCATGATCTGGGCCATCCCCCCTTCGGCCACACGGGTGAAGATGCCATCAAGGAGTATTTTAACGGCCAGCAAGGCCAGAAGTTTCTGGCCGATCTGGAGGAGGCGGAGAAACGGGATTTTGAAAATTTCGAGGCCAATGCCATGACATTTCATCTGCTTGTTTACAGCAATCCAGTCCTGACCGATCTCGAGGGCGGGCTGGGGCTGACCTATCCCTCGCTGGCCGCTGTGGTCAAGTATCCCCGCACTAATGCCTCAGGGGTGCGGACCGATGGTGAGTCGGTGAGTGAGAAGAAACCGGGCATCTTTCAGATGGATCTGGAGCATTTTCGCCGGATTGCCGGTGTGCTGGGCCTCAAGAAAAAGGAAGAGGGGCCGGGTCAGAGCTGGCACCGTCATCCGCTGGCATTTCTGGCCGAGGCGGCCGATGATATCTGCTATAAGATCATGGATCTGGAGGATGGTTTCAAGCAGGGGCTGGTAAGCTTTGAGAGTGTGCGGGAGATGCTGATGCCGATAATTGAGGCAGAAACCGGAAATTCCAATGCCGGCAAACTGGATAAAATTCACGATGAGCGGGAGAAGGTGAGCTATCTCAGGGCCAAGGCCATCTACAGCCTGGTCTATCAGGCGGCCGGTGTATTCTGCCGCCGGGAGGAGGAGATTCTGAGCGGTGATTTTGACAGCGAGCTCTGCGATCACATCGAATCCAGTGAGGTTCTGGCTGAGATCTATGAGTTCTCACAGGAGGAGATATATTCCCAGGGAAGTGTGCTGGAGATAGAGGCGGCCGGATTTAAGGTGCTGCCGGAGCTTCTCGATATGTTTCTGGCCGCTATGCGTGATGAGAGCAAAGCTGAGGATAGGAGGAGCAGCAGGAAGATCAGGGAGATACTGCCGCCGGAGTACAGATTTGATTATGGGGAGAAAACCTATGAATCGATCATGGCTGTTGTCAGGTATGTATCGGGCATGACAGATAGCTTTGCTGTCGATACCTACAGAAAGCTGACAGGCATCGATATCCCCAATTATTGAGAAATAAAGCAGTGAAGTGTTGAGAGAACAGAAGATTATGGGTGATCGTTTTCGGTTTTTCTGGTTATTTTTTTCATGGTTTTTATAAAATCTTTGATTTCTTTTTCCAGCTGATTATGGGTTCCGGATAATTTCTCAATGAGGTGAGAGAATCTTTCTCTCTCCAGCTGGAATCCGTAAATGTTTTGGGCCAGATGCTGAAATCGCAAATATTCCTCCAGAACTTCAAACATCTCATCAGAGATGACCGCGGGTCTCTCTTCCGGTATTTCAATTGCCATCTGTCTCAATAATTTTTTATGCCATGCCTCACCTTCTGGTATTTCCTCGTCTATGTCTCGAGCGATATTTTTGAAAATTTTTTCCACAGCCATATAGAAATCTGTGAGAAAGGAGGCCAGCAGCCTGTTTTCTATGCTTTGATCATATTTTGCTTTTTCCAATTTCTCTATCGATTTCATCAATTCCTGAATTTTGGCAAGTTCCTCTTCAATCTCTTCTTCAAGGATAAGAATTTTTTTATTTCTCATCCAGCCGCACTCCTTCCCGCTCAATTCTCTTTTTCAGAGCCGGTGAGGCATCCTCGGCAGGTATTATATCAACTCTGAAAGGGGAGGCCAGTTTGTCAGCTTTTTTTAAAAGAGACCAGAACTCCTCCGGAGAAAGATCGGAAATACCCGAGATCACCATATCTATATCGGAATTCTCTCTCATCTCTTCCCGGGCCAGTGAGCCAATGATCCAGACTTTTTCCGCTTCAAAAGACTCAAAAGCCATCTCGGCTATTGCTTCCGCCTTTTTCCGGGCATGTCTGGTTCTTTTCCGCCGGGCAGCTTCTTTTTTCTTCTGTTTTTTCTTCCAGCCCCGAACATATTCTTTTATTTTTTCTTCGCTGATCTCTTCTTTTTCCATTTTTTCAACCTCCAAACTCATTATAACATAAATATCGCCGCACATCAGGGGCGGGACTATATTTCTATGAAATTGGGCTTTCAGCACTGCAGCAGATATTCTATAATTA
>CAYXAK010000016.1:27896-31314 GCA_964462585.1 uncultured Halanaerobiaceae bacterium | reverse complement strand
TCTATTCAGTCTTCTCGTAATAACCCTTGCCCAGCCAGGCGCCATCTTTGAAGTCGATGGCATTATTTAGCTTGGCCACAAGTGTGGTCACGGCCAGATCGCCTGTGACATTATTCATGGTGCGCAGCCTGTCCAGAATGGGATCGATTCCGGCCACGAAGGCCACAACCTCAAGAGGAAGACCCAGTGACTGCAGGACGATCGTCAGCATGATCAGTCCGGCACCCGGCACGCCGGCTGTGCCCACACTGGCCAGTGTGGCTGTGACCACCACCGTCACGGCCTCGCCTATGGTCAGTGTCTGTCCGATCAGATTGGCGGCAAATACTGCGGCCACACCCTGGTACATGGCGGTGCCGTCCATATTGATTGTCGCCCCCAGGGGCAGGCTGAAACCGAAGACCGACTCATCGATCTTCAGATCTTTACCCGCACATTTCATCGTTACCGGCAGTGTACCGCCGCTGGAGCGGGTGGCAAAGGAGGTGAGCATGGCGTCTTTGGCCCCGCGCAGAAAGTTGGCCGGTGAGCTTCTGACAAACATGGCCATAATTATCACCAGATAGATGAGAATTATATGGGCGGCCACAGCCAGAGTCATGGTCAGGATTAACATCCCGAAAGATAGTATTGCTCCCGGGCCCGCTTCGGCAAAGGCCACCGCCAGCAGTGCGAACACACCTATCACACCGTATTCCAGCACACCCCAGACGATCTTGAACATAACCTGTGCACCGGCTTCCATGATGTTGAAGATCGTGTCCACACCCTTCTGGGCGGTCTCATCCTCCACTGTCTCCCTGACGAAGGAGAGTCCCACCCCGAAGACGATTGCGAAGAAAAGCACCGGCAGCACATCTCCCTCGGCCAGTGATTCAAAAATGTTGCTGGGGAAGATGCCCATAAATACCTCGACAAGTGCCGGCGCTTCCTCCGCCTGTATCTCCGCATCGACGGGCAGTTCAAGCCCCACGCCGGGATTGAGCAGATAGGCAAAAGTCAGGCCGATTACTATAGCCACGGCCGTGGTCAGGACGTAAATCCCCACGGTCTGCCCGCCTACCTTGCCCAGTTTGGACGGAGTTAGTTCTTTCATGGCTCCCACCAGTGTGAAAATGATGATAGGAAGTACTATCATCTGCAGGAGGGTCAGAAAGAGATCTCCCAGCGGTTCCAGCACAGTGACCGGTTCCCCCACTATGAGACCGACAACGATACCCAGCACAAAAGCTGCCCCAATCCTGTAAATGAGCGGTATCGATCTGTAACGAGACCATAGTGACATAAATAGATCCCCCCTAAAAGATTAAGTAAGTGATTATTACTGACATCACAATTATAACAGCTTAAAATATTAAAAGCAACAAGAATATAATAATATTGCCACATCCGCCCTAATTTTATTTTACATTTACTTTAAATTTTTATATAATTAAACAAAGATTAATATAGATTAATAACTATTTTCGGTATATTCTGCCAATTAACTTGCGGCAGCAATGTGAGGGGGAGTTTCCCGTGACCGGATCAACTTCAGATGAACAGGGTGGGAGTGAACGGTCAGAGGAGTTTCTGGAATCACTGCCCAATCCAGCTCTGACGATAGACAATGAGGGAGCTATAGTCCGGATAAATCAAGCCTGGTTAAATTTAGCCTCTGACAACGATCTGTGGCTGCACAGGTATAGAAGGGGGATAGATTACATCCAGGCCGCCCGCAGCGCCTGCGGAGGTCGAACGCGTCAGGGCCATGAGGCTGCAGACGGCCTGAGGGAGGTCATAGATCGGGAAAGAGATATATACAGTCTGAAATACTCCTGCACATATTCCGGTCAGCAGAGATGGTTCAGGATGAAAGCCACCCCCTTTAGACAGGGGGGTTTAATAATTCATCAGGATATCACCGGACTGGAACTGGAAAGGCAGTGGTCAAAGGCGCTCTTCAAAAACAGCACTTCCGCCATAGCACTTCTGGATGAAAAGGGCAGGGTGAAGGATATCAACGATAGATTCAGGGAGTGTTTCGGCTACAGTCTGGCGCTGATCAGAGGCCAGAAGCTCGATGATGTTCTGGAAAAGGGCAGGGCCGGAAGTGTAAACAGGGAGAAGACCAAAAAAGCTCTGCAGAACAGAAAGTTTGAATTTGAAGGGCGCCGTTATGACAGGGAGGGCAGGCCCCGGGAATATCTGATCAAGGGTGTTCCGGTGGATTTGAATGGCGAGGTGAAGGGAATCTACGCTATTTTCGATGATATAACCGATAAGAAGAATCAGCGCAGACGGCTGAAATATATCAGCTATCACGACGTGTTAACCGGGCTATATAACAGGAAGTTTATGAAGGAGCAGATAAAGAGACTTGACACGGAAAGGCAGCTGCCGCTGAGCCTGATAATGCTTGATATCAACGGACTTAAGATCATAAACGATGGTTTCGGGCATGAGATGGGCGATAAACTGCTGGTCAGGGCTGCTGAGATAATGTCTAATAGCATCCGGGGCGAGGATATACTGGCACGCTGGGCCGGAGATGAATTTGTCATACTCCTTCCTCAGACCAGCAGGGAGGAAGCCGGAAGAATTGCGGCCAGAATAGAGCATAGATGTGAAAAGACCTACCGGGATAGGTGTGATAAGGACCTGACAGTATCACCCCCCGTCTCTCTGGGGGTGGGTGTGGCCAGCAAAACCAAACCCTCTATCTGCATAAAAGAAACCCTCAAAACAGCGGATAAGAGGATGTACAGGGATAAGAGTAAGAACGGCATGACCGCCAAAAAGGAGATGCTGAACTGCCTCCTGCAGAGGCTATTCAGGAGGAGCTATGAATCTGAAGAGCACAGCTGCAGAGTAGCCGGGCTGGCTATCCGATTGGGGGCGAAGCTGAAGCTCTCTGATGATATAATCGAGGATTTAGCCACTCTGGGACGGCTGCATGATATTGGAAAACTGGCCGTGAGCGAGGAGATAATCAAAAAACAGGATGAGCTGAATGAGAGAGAATGGCAGGCCATCAAAAAACATGCTGAAAAGGGGGCACAGCTCGTGGCACCTGTCAGGGAGTATGCTCATCTCTCCCCATCAATTGAATCACATCATGAACACTGGAACGGCCGGGGTTATCCCCGGGGCAAAAGAGGAGAAGAGATCTCTCTGCTGGCCCGGATCATAGCACTCTGTGATGCCTATGATGTTATGATTTCCGGCCGCCCCCATCAAAAAGCCCTCTCCCCTGAAGAAGCCCTGCAGGAGATAGAGAGATGTGCCGGTGAACAGTTTGATCCGGAACTGGCCCGCCGGTTTGTAAAAATGTTGAAATATGACAGAAGAAGAGAAGGACGGTGATCAAAATGAACGGTTTGACCGATTTTGAGATGATTGTTCTGATTTTAGCTGCAGCCTTCGGCATCTTCGGATT
>CAYXAK010000016.1:6738-27796 GCA_964462585.1 uncultured Halanaerobiaceae bacterium | reverse complement strand
CCGATTTTGAGATGATTGTTCTGATTTTAGCTGCAGCCTTCGGCATCTTCGGATTCTTTCGGCCTGAGATTCTGCTGGAACTGCAGAAGAGGGTCAATAGCCTGATCGGAGTGGAATATGAGTACAGTGGGAGGACAGTCATAGTTGTGCGCCTGGCCATGATATTCATGGTGCTGTTAATTCTATTTCTCGTTTTTTTCTATTCGGCGGAGGCGGTTAAGGCCCACATACCTCTGGACACAGAAGGACCGGCGACAAGGGCTCAACCCATCATGATTGAAGATCACAAAATATCCTGGGCTGCCTATAACCGGCTCGAGCAGGCCGGGGATGTTAACTATTATCGTTTTGAGGCCGGAGCCGGTGAGGAGATATATGTTTCCATGATGGTTCCTCATCTGGAGAGATTGAAGGACTACAGCCCGGACTATGCCCTAATCGGCCCGGGGCTGGAGGATGATATGGCCGGACTCGATGAAGAGGAGATCAGATCCAGACTCGATATTGAGGAGGGAGAAGGAGCGCGCGTTATAAGATATACGGGACCTCTGGGTGAGGAAGCGGATACCTTTTTTGAGCATTTCACCAGAACTGAATACTGGCGCAGGCAGGAGAGCACGATCACTGCCCCCGAAACTGGCACTTATTTTGTAGTGGTCTTTTCCGGCGCGGAGCAGACCGGCAAGTACGTGCTGGCGGTGGGCAGAGAGGAGAGATGGGGAATAGGGGATATAGTCAGAATGCCAAAAATATGGTGGGATGTGAGGATGTTCATGGAGGAGGAAAACTCCACCTATATTGTCACCGGCATCGTGGCCGCTGCGGGAGCATATCTGGCCTTCAGGCTGCTCAGATAAGAGCCGGCAGCTGATGTGGTGGGTGTGGATTTAATCGTCAGGCCAAATATTATTAAGTAATTAACTGCAAAAAACAGTCAAAATTAATACAATTATATCAGAAAGTCTTGTCGCTAAAATATTGCAGTCAGTCAGGAGTGATTACCGTGGTTGCTATGAATTCCAGAAGCAGAGAAGAAAACAGACTGGCAGATGAAAAAAGCCCCTATCTGCAGCAGCATGCCGACAATCCGGTCAACTGGTATCCCTGGGGGGAGGAAGCCTTTGAGCGGGCCGGTGAGGAGAATCTGCCGATATTTCTCTCCATAGGTTATTCAACCTGTCACTGGTGTCATGTCATGGAAGAGGAATCATTTCAGGATGAGAAAGCGGCCGAAGTGCTCAACGAAAATTTCGTCTCCATCAAGGTGGACAGGGAGGAAAGGCCTGATGTGGACAGCTTCTATATGGATGTATGTCAGGCCATAACAGGCAGAGGTGGCTGGCCTCTCACCATTATCATGACACCTGACAAAAAGCCTTTCTTTGCCCGCACATATTTGCCCCGGGAGACTTTGATCGATATACTTCAGCAGATAGCCAGGTACTGGCAGAATGATCGCGGAGAGCTCATCCACAGAGGTGAACAGATTGTTAAAGCTCTGACTGAAGCCGGTGGAGATGTGGGCAAAAAATTCGCAGGTGCAGAAAGCCCGGGCCAGCAGGAAATGGAAGAGGAGCTGGCAGATATTCTGGAAAAAACCGCCCGGGGGCTGCGCAAAAGCTTTGATGATAGATATGGCGGATTTGGCCAGGCTCCTAAATTTCCCCAGCCGCAAAATCTGCTCTTTCTTTTGAGATACCACCATCATACCGGCGGAAAGAGCTATCTGCAGATGGTGAGAAGGACACTTGATAATATGGCCCGGGGAGGCATATATGATCAGGTGGGATTTGGTTTTTCCCGATATTCCACGGACAGGCGCTGGCTTGTACCTCACTTTGAAAAGATGCTCTACGATAACGCTCTTCTGGCTCAGGTTTATCTGGAAGCCCATCAG
Organism: uncultured Halanaerobiaceae bacterium; assembly: GCA_964462585.1. GTDB lineage: Bacteria > Bacillota > Halanaerobiia > Halanaerobiales > Halarsenatibacteraceae > Halarsenatibacter. Next base: position 25,899 of record CAYXAK010000016.1, on the reverse strand, counting down.
GTGACCGGAAGTGATGATTATGCCCGCACGGCCGGGGAGATACTGGAGTATATGGAGAGGGATCTGCTCTCACCTGAAGGAGCTTTCTACACAGCCGAAGATGCCGACGTGGAGGGCGAAGAGGGCAGATATTATCTGTGGGATAAGGAGGAGATTATTGATCTTTTGGGAGAGGAGAGAGGGGAGCAATTCTGCCGGTGTTTTAATATAGATGAGGAAGGCAATTTTTCCGGCAGCAATATACCGAATCTGATCGAAGGTGAGAATGAGGAAGAATGTTCGGCACCGGGCCGGGCGGAAATATGGCAGAAATGGCAGGATGAGCTGATAGAGCTCTTTCAGGCCCGGCAGAGAAGAAAGAGACCCTTCCTCGATGATAAGATTCTCACGGGCTGGAACGGGCTGGCCATCGCCGCCTTTGCCCGCGCATACCGGGTTCTGGGTGATGACAGATACGGCGAGATTGCCCGGGAGGCGGTGGAATTTATCGAAGAAAAGCTCACAGATGGAGAGGGCAGGCTTCTGGCCCGCTACCGCGAGGGCGGCTCATCGCTGAGGGGCTATGCCCGTGATTATGCTTTCTATATCCGGGGTCTGCTGGAGATGTACAGGGCGACACTTGAACCCTATTATCTGGAGAGGGCCAGGCATTACAATCAAGAGCTAGTGGAAAAGTATTATGATGAAGAAGCTGGAGGCCTTTTTCACCTGCCCCCTGAGATCAGCGAGCTGCCCCGACCGGAAAAGGATATAAGGGACGGAGCACTGCCGTCTGCCACCTCTCTGGCCCTCTATAACTGGTTTGAACTGTCACTGTTCACAGATGCAGATGACCTGAGAGAGCTGATCTCGGCCGATATCAAAAAACAGCTAAATCTTTACAGAGAGGAGGGCTTAAATTTTACGGGAGCTCTGAGTGCTGTGCTGGCCTACCACAGCGGCGGTGAGGAAGTGGTAATAATTGCTCCGGAGAATGGAGAAAAGGCCAGCTTTGTCACCGATCAGCTGAAACCTCTCTATCTGCCTTTTACAGGTCTGCTGTTATTGACAGAGGCCAGCAGGAATATGCTGAAAGAGCTGAATGAATTTGCGGCAGCCCGGAAATCGAAGGATAACCGCTGGACAGCCCATATCTGCGAAAATGGTGTATGCCGGCGCCCCCTGGAGGATCTTGATGAACTGCTGAAAGCATTGAAATAGGATAATCGATGTTTAATATATAACAATTTTTGCAGGAATAGGACAGATTAGTTAGAAGTTAGTAATATAACGAATGGATTTAATACTATGATTACCCCGGGTCATTAAATTCGTCTGAGGAGGAAGATAGCGCATGGAGCAGAAAAAAACACAGAAGAACAGATCGGTGGCGGTGATAGGGGCGGGGCTGGGCGGAATATCGGCGGCCATCAGCCTGGCGGCCGAGGGTTACAGTGTGGAGGTTTATGAAAAGAACAACCATCTGGGTGGAAAATTGAATATACTTCAGGATAAGGGTTTCACCTTTGATCTCGGCCCCTCTATACTGACCATGCCACATATTTTTCAGAGGCTCTTCCAGAAGGCCGGAGAGAGGATGGAAGATCATGTTCCCACCGTCCAGCTGGAGCTGGAGTGGCGCACGTTTTTTCCCGATAACAGGAGAATTGATCTCTACAATGATCTGGAGCTGATGGATGAAGAAAATTCCGAGCTTACAGAAAAACACAAAAAAGAGCTGGAAAGATTTATGGATTATGCCCGGGAGATGTATGAGCTGGCCCGGCCGGGTTATTTTGAAGAGGGCATAGATACCACCCGGGAGGCGGTGAAATTTTACGGGTTGTTCAAGGCTTTCAGGGGTTTTGATATCTTCTCCAGCATGGATGATGTAGTTTCCCGGCACATATCGAGCCCTCACCTTCAGGATCTGGTCAACTTCTTCATAAAATACGTAGGCTCCTCACCCTATCGGGCTCCGGCTGTGCTGACACTGCTGCCCTATATTCAGAACGAGTTTGGCCTGTGGTATATTCCGGGGGGAATGAGCAGACTGGCAGAGGGGCTGGAGAATATAGCCAGAAAGCTGGGTGTTGAGTTTAATCTGAACAGGGAAATTGTCGGGGCCAGTCTGGAGGAGGGCAGGATAACCTCACTGCAGAGCAGGTCTGCGGGAAAGATCGAAGCTGATATTTTTGTATCCAATATGGAGGTCATACCTTTCTACCGGGATATCACCGGTGAGGACCAGGAGTTCTTGAGCAATTACTCCTCTTTTGAACCGGCCTGTTCGGGATATGTGCTTCATCTGGGTGTGGAGAAAAAATATCCCCAGCTGCAGCACCATAATTTCTTCTTTTCCAGCAATCCTCGCAAGCATTTTGCCGATGTATTTAAGAATTACAGTCTGCCGGAGGATCCGACCATATATCTGGTGGCCCCCAGCCGCACCGATAGGACGGTAGCACCTGAGGGGTGTGAGAATCTGAAGATTCTGCCTCATATTCCCTATATCCAGGATGAACCCTTCACAGCATCTGAATATGAGAGGCTTGAGGAGAGGCTTCTGAGCAAACTGGAGGAGATGGGACTAAAGGGTCTCAGGGACAATATAATCTACAGGGATGTGTGGAGACCGGAGGATATCAGGGAAAATTACTATTCCAACCGGGGTGCCATATACGGTGTGGTGGCCGACAGGCAGAAAAACAGGGGTTTTAAAGCGCCCAAATCAAGCGAAAAATACGACAACCTTTACTTTGTCGGCGGCAGTGTCAATCCCGGTGGAGGTATGCCGATGGTCGCGCTCTCCGGGCAGCAGGTCGCCGATAAAATCTCAGGAGATGGGGATGGATAATAAAACTCTTACTCTATCAATGGGGGTTCAAAATATGCAGGAGGCAAATATAGGAATAATCGGAGCCGGACCGGGAGGGCTGGCAGCAGGCATGCTGCTGGCTGATGCGGGTTTTGAGGTTACTATTTTTGAGGCCGAGGAAGAGGTGGGTGGACGCAACGGCAGGATGGAGCTGGGGGATTATACCTTCGATATCGGACCGACCTTTTTCATGATGCCCTTTATACTGGAGGAGATTTTTGCTGCCACCGGAAGGGATCTCGATAATTATGTGGAACTGAAGATGCTCGATCCCTTCTACCAGCTGATCTACGCCGATGGCAGCACACTCAAACCATCCTTCCACCCCGAAAAGTTCAAGGAGTCCATAGCTTCCATTAATGAAGATGATGTGGATGGCTATGATAAATATATGCGCATTAACAGAAGGAAGGTCAGATATACGCTGCCGGTGCTGCAGAGGCCTTACACAGGCTGGAAGGACATGTTCAATACCGATATACTCAAACTCTTGAGGGTGCTCAATCCTCACCGCAGCCTGTGGGAGGATCTGGATCGCTATTTTGATGATGACAGGATTAAAGTCGGCTTTACCTTTCAGTCCAAATATCTGGGTATGTCTCCCTTCAACTGCCCCTCCATGTTCAGTATTCTGCCCTTTATCGAATACAACTGGGGGGTATACCATGTCATGGGAGGGCTGAACAGACTGTCTAGGGCTATGGCCGAAGCCTTCGAGGAGATGGGAGGCAGAATAGAAAGGGACTGTGAGGTTGAGGAGATAGTCATTGAGAACGGTGCAGCTTCGGGTTTGAGGCTGGAAGAAGGCGGAGAACATGATTTCGATGAGATAGTCATGAATTCTGACTTTGCCTGGTCCATGAAAAATCTCATCGTCAACAGCAGGCGCAGCAAATACAGTGATGAGAATCTGGATGAACTCAACTATTCCTGTTCTACATTCATGCTCTATCTGGGTCTGGACAGAGAATATCCCGATCTGGAGCATAACAATGTTTTTATAGCCAGTGACTATAAAAAGAACTTTCTGGAGATAGAGTCCAAAAAAGAACTTTCACCCGATCCCTCATTCTACGTTCAGAATGCCTCTATCACAGACCCCTCGCTGGCCCCGGAGGGCAAAACCCCGCTCTATGTGCTGGTGCCTGTGGCCAATCTCAAGGGTGAGATCGACTGGGAGAAAAAAGGTGATGAATATCGCGAGCTGATGCTGGACCGCCTGGATGATAAAATCGGTGATGGAAATATCGGAGAGCACATAGAAGAGGAGAAGATGATAACTCCCGCAGACTGGCGAGATGATATGAGGGTCGGTTATGGCGCCACATTCAACCTGGGCCATAATTTAAGGCAGATGCTGGTCTTCAGGCCTCGAAATAAGTTTGAAGAGTTTGAGAATATGTGGCTGGTGGGGGGAGGAACCAATCCCGGCAGCGGCCTGCCCACCATCTATGAATCGGGCAGAATTGCCGCCAATCTGATCAAGCGCAGGTATGGTCTGGAGTATACTTTCAGCCATAAGGATGAAATCAGGCGTCTGATTGAAGAGAAGCCGGCGGGTCTATCTGCACCAGTTCCTGAAAGGGGAAGCAGTAAGTGAAATTAAAATCGGATTATAAAATTTTGACATTACTGCTGGCTGTCGTTTTTCTGCTGCTGGCAGCCGGCACTATCGATGCTCAGTCTTACAGGCATGAACTGGATGAGCTGGCGATGGAATTTTACAGGTTCGGTGAGGTTGAAGGAACACTGGATGAGATTTCCCGGAAAGAGGAGAAGCTGGAAGATAAGGAGAGAGACCATGATTATTATGTGCAGAGGGCCGAGCTGGAAATTTTTAGAGCCGAGATAAAAGAGGTGGCCGGCATCGAAAGCCCCCGCGATAATTATGAGCGGGCCCTGGAACTGGCCGAAAAGGCACTGGAGATGGAGAAAACGACCAGAGCCAGCAGGCAGGCTGCAGAATCTCTCAGCATGCTCTTTGATTACAGAAGCCTCTTTTTCATCATCAGAAATGCCGGCCGTGCTGAAGAATATCTGAAAGATGCGGAAGAGCTGGCTGAAAATGATTATATGACCGAACTGGTGATGGCCAGCTATTATATATATGCTCCGGAGAGGGCGGGGGGTGACAGGGAGAAGGCCCATAAGCTGTTCGAGAAGATTAAGGCCACCGGCCACCCCGTCTTCCAGCTTGCAGCTATGGAGGCCCAGGCGGCTGATTATCTGGACAGAGGGGAGAAGAATAAAGTTGAAGAGATAAGAGAGAAAGTGCGGAATCTTTTTCCAGATAACCCCCGGCTAGAGGACTTTCCCCTGCGCAATTGAGCTTTACATCAGTTCATTCCGCTATTTCCAGCTCTGATGAGTAGCGGGTCGGCCTGAGTTCCAGCTCCGGGGCAAAATTATCGTTGTATAAAACCAGTTTTTCTTTCCCGGCGATATTTCTGGTTGTTATAACTATACAGTTGGCCGAATATCTGACTTCAGGCAGGTATATATAGGTATAACCGTCCTGCTCGATTTTTTCCAGTTCTTCAATCTCTTCTTTGGGAAATTTTGCGGGCTCTTCCAGAGCCAGTCCATATCTGGCACCCTTTCAGCCCATCTCAGTCAGCTTAATTCTCAGAAGATATTCTTCAGGTCTGAGGCCCCGTGCCTCCAGAAATTTTTTGGCCTGTGGACGCAGATCAATTTTCATGGTTAACCCTCCCGGTTTATATCCCTGTTCGGCTATTTACCTGTATCTATAATAATTATAGCAGATATTTCCTCCTTTTTAATATAACTATTTTACAGTCTGCAGATTGATAGATGTAAATGCACCGTAAACCTCCGGGAGCCTGAAATAATACCGGGAACCGGAAATAACCTGAATATTGGAATAAATGGAGAAAAAGGAGATGTGATCGATGAAAGCAGTCCACCTGCTTCTGACACTGAAATGCCTCTTTGAATGTGATCACTGTTTTCTCTTCTGCGGGCCGGAACAAAAGGAGGTTTATTCCCGGAAGTTTCTGGAGGAAGTGATCGAGCAGGTCGGGGATATGCGCGGGCTGGAGTGGATTTTCTTTGAAGGGGGTGAGCCATTTCTTTACTATCCCCTGCTTTTGGCCGGCATTGAGAGAGCAGCATGCCGGGGTCTGAAGACAGGCCTGGTCACAAATGGTTACTGGACTGTGAACGAAGATGCGGATATGTGGCTTGAACCCCTGATGGAAGCGGGGCTAAGCTCCATCAGCATCAGCAGTGGAGATTTTCACAGTGATTATATGGGCAGATCAGCAAATGAAGAGGGAATGAGGATCTCTCTTGAAAGAACAGCTGACAGGCTGGGGCTGGATATATCCTTTCTGGAAACGGTAAAACCCCGGCTGGATGAAGAGGGAGGGCTGGAGAACGGCGGCGTTATGTTCAGAGGCAGGGCGGCTGAGAAGCTGACCGAAGGTCTGCCACCACGGCCGCCGCAGGAGCTCGATGAGTGCCCCTGGGAGGACCTGGAAGATCCGGATAGAGTCCATATAGACCCCTCCGGCAGGGTGCATCTCTGCCAGGGGCTTATAATCGGCAAAGTGAATGAAAGCACTCTTTCCGATGTCTTTGTCTCCTACAGCCCCAAAGATCATCCCCTTATTGCTCCCCTGCTGAAAGGAGGACCTCTGGCCCTGGCAGAGGAGCTGCAATATGACATCGGTGAGGGCTATGTTGATGCCTGTCATTTCTGCTTCGAGCTGCGCCGGGATCTGGTTGTTGCCGGCAGATTTCGCCGGTATCTGAATCCGGCTGAGGTTTACGGACTATAAATTCATCTGGCTGGTGATATCATGGCCACTATAACACTGCAGGATGTCAGCAAAACTTTCACTCAAAAGAAGGGAGTTTTCTCTGGTGGGGAAGAGGTAACATTTTCTATGGAGAATATTAACCTGACCTTCCCCGACGGAATGGTAACTTCCGTAATCGGCCCCAGCGGCAGCGGCAAGACCACACTGCTCAAACTGATTGTCGGCACAGAAAGACCTGATTCCGGGCAGGTGCTCTTTGATGGTGAGGATATGACCGGTGAGAAACCGGAGAGCAAAAACATCGGTATGGTCTTTGAAGATTACGCACTCTATCCCCATTTCGATGTGGAAAATAATATTCTCTCCCGGCTTATATTCAGCCGCAGAACCAGAAGTGAAGCTGATGGTGTGCCGGATGTGCGGGAGCAGAAACTGAAGAATATCAGCCAGAGCCTGGAATTCGATCTCAAATATCTTAGAGAGCGCATGCCCGATACTCTTTCCGCCGGAGAGAAGCAGCGTGTGGCGTTAGGGCGCTGTATAGCCTTCAATCCAGAGCTCTTTCTGCTCGATGAACCCTTTTCCGGATTTGATCCTCACCTCAGAGAAAAATTTCGCCTGCGCCTGCACGAGCTGTTGCAGAAGTATTCCATTACTACCATCTGTGTCATGCATGATCAGAAGGAAGCCAGGCTGCTTTCAGATAGAACAGTCATTATGCGGGAGGGTAAAATAGTCCAATCAGGGGAATATGAGGAGCTCTATCAGCAGCCAGCTGATGTATTTGTGGCCGAATTTTTAAGCAGATATCAGGATATTAAGGGTATCAATCTCATGCCGGGCGTGCTTCTTGATCCGATATATGAGGGGAGGATAATTGGCTTCCGGCCTGATGAGGTAAATCTTGTTAATCCAGGTGTTGATAAATCGCTGGTCTGTGAGGTTTCCTTCAGCCGCAGGCTCCCCGGCAGGGATGAGATCCAGCTCGAGGTGGAAGAAAAAAAGCAGAAGATCGAGCTATCCCTGCTGGTATCCAGGGATTGGGGGGAGTTTCAGGCTATGGATACTGTCCGGATAAAACCGTATAATATATTAATCTTTTCTTCTGAGAGCGAAGAGCTTCTGGACAGCAGGAGGCTTGAATGAAAGCCTTAAAAGCTCAGATGTTATCTATGATGCTGTCCAGATTTTTAAATCGTTCTTTGAGGTCTTCCCGCTTTTGGCCGGGCAGACACAGGCGTACAATATTATTTTTCAGTCCCGGAAAACCGCCCCCCGGGGCTGTTTTTATGCCTGCAGAGAGCAGCAGCCTGTGCAGATCAACATCATGTTCACCCAGCGCCATCATAAAAAGAGGAACCGTGGGAGCCCCCGGATAGAGCTGAAATTCATCGGGGCAGCACTCCAGCAGTTCTTCTTTTTCCCGGCTGATAACTCTCCTGCTTTTTCTGATGAAGCTCCGGTCCTTGAGGGCAGCAGCTGCCAGCCCCTGCAGAGAGCGGGAGAATACGAAAGGGGGCAGATTTATTTTTTCATAATAGGGGGCTAAATCCGGCGGCATAAAGACATAACCCAGCCTGATATCCGGCAGCCCCAGGCCTTTGGAAAAAGATCTCACCACTATCAGGTTGTTAAATTCTGAAAGCAGATTAAGGGCGGAATTCTTCTCCGGCATGAATTCGGCAAAAGCCTCATCGACCACCACCGGTATAGCCAGTGATCCGGCCCGCTCGATAACTCTCTTTATCTCCGCAATGTCGATAACCTGACCTGTGGGGTTATTGGGGTTGTCGAGATAGACAAGATCGAAATTTTCATCCATTTTCTGGAGGAATTTACGCCCGGAAAACCTGAAATCTTCGCGGCCGGTGAGCTTAAGACTGTGGTATTCACCCCCTGCCAGTCTGACGAAGTTGATTACCTCGGAGAACTGAGGAGTATACCCCAGGGCTCTGCCTGCAGAATCGATGAACATGTTGACCAAATTTTTAAGTATTCCCGCTGCACCTGTCCCCACAAAAACCTGGCCGGAAAAATTCACGCCCAGATCGCGCCAGTATGCCCTGATCTCCCGGATTAATTCGGTATAAGTAGGATCGGGATAACGGCAGAGATTCTCTCTTTTGAGCTGAAAGCCGCCGGGGTCAATTTTATCTGAAAACCCCAGCGGATTTATGCCCAGTGAGCAGTCTATAATTGGCCCCCGCTGTTCACAGGGATCAAAGATGTTTCTATTTTCGCCAGCTTCGTAAGTGTCGGTTCTTTCCACATAGGAGACCTTTTTGAAACGACGGATATTTTCATTAAGTCTGCCGGTAATATTATCTGCCATAATCTATTCCTGGACCTGCTCCGTCTCCCACATGGCTACATTTTTATAGGCATAGATAATGACTATGATGGGAGCTATGAAACTGAGGAATGCATAGGGAATATAGGAGAAGCCGATATCAAAAACTCCCTGCACATAAAGGGCGGCTACTCCCCAGGGCAGAACGAAATTGCCCAGTGTGGCTGCACTCTCCAGTGTACGTGAGAGCACACTGTACTCGATATTCATATCCCGATAGGCTGGCTGGAAAGTGCGCCCGGGCAGGATTATTGAGACATACATTTCGGCTGAAGCCAGTGTGACAAGATATGTTGAAGCCAGTGTGGCCAGGACCAGACCTTTAGGTGTGGTCACATAATCCCTGAGTCCGCTCAGTATCGACTGCAGAACATTTATCTTCTCCAGTATACCTCCCATAGCCGTGGCGGCGATGACCATGGCCACGGTGTTTAACATCATCTCTATGCCCCCATGAGTGAGCAGCTGGTCCACGATCTCCACTCCCGTGTCTGCTGTGTAGCCGGGGCCGGCGGCCAGCAGCAGTGAATCAATACTCGCTCCCTGTGTAATGATGGCCAGCAGGCTGGCTGCGACGAAGCTGGTCATGAGCGTTATCAGTGCCGGCACTTTAAGAACGGCCATTGTCACCACCAGCACGGGAGGTATGAGCGTAAGCAGGGATAGATTGTAGTTGGCCGCCAGTGTGTTCATAATCTCCTGAACCTGGTCTGCGTCCATGGCTCCTCCGGCCTGACCTGCTCCCAGAATGGCATAGAGCACGATGCAGATGGCCGCCGCCGGCAGCGTTATCCACAGCATGGAACGCACATGGTCGAAGAGATTGGCGCCTGACATGGCCGAAGCCAGGTTGGTGGAATCGGACAGAGGCGAGAGCTTATCGCCAAAAACTGAGCCGGAGACTATTGCTCCCACGGTCATAGCTGTGGGCACTCCCAGGCCTTCACCTATGCCCAGCAGAACAATTCCCATGGTGGCCACAGTGCCGAAGGAGCTGCCAATTAATACAGAAGTTATACCGCAGAGAATAAAAGCTGCCGGCAGAAATATACCCGGGGATAAAATCTGCAGGCCGTAGTAGATTAAAGTCTGGATGGTGCCGCCTATGATCCAGGCCCCCACCACCATACCTACCGTGATAAGTATCAGACAGGCAATCATGCCGTTGCTGATGCCTTCCAGCATTCCCTCCCTGATATCGTCCCAGCTGTAGCCCAGATAGGCAGCGATCAGAGCTGCGGTTATCACGCCCAGCACCAGCGAAACTTCCAGCACAATTTCAATCTGAAGCGTAATGACCAGCACCAGAATGATCAGCAGCATTCCTATCGCAGCTTCTTTCAGCGTGGGGTTTCTCCCGGAAGATGAATTATTTTCAGCCATAATCAGGCCTCCTGTTATTGATGATTGATATCTGTAAATTAGCTGTTCACCATGATAGTTCCGTATATGTTAAAACTTTATCAAAAAATTCATCGGTTTTCAACGCTAAATTGCTAATATATCGGAGAGGGAGGCCTGAAACTTCAAATTTTCCCATAAAAAAGTGCCGGGCATATTTATCAGCCGCAATGAAGACAGCTGTGCCCGGCACACTGATATCTGTCTGGAGAGCTTATATTTAGTTTTTAATTGCCGGCAGCACCGCTTCTGGCTCTCTCAGTGCTCACTTCTTCCTCTTCGCTGTCGGAATGGAAATAGTCGACTATGATCGAGATCGCTCCATCGCCGGTGACATTGCAGGCTGTTCCGAAGGCATCCTGGGCCATATAAAGAGCGATCATGAGCCCCTGCATGCTCTCGGTGAAGCCCAGAATAGAGGCCAGAGGAGCGAGGGCTGCCATCACGGCACCGCCCGGCACTCCAGGTGCGCCGATCATGATGAGAGCCAGCATAAATATAAAGGGCAGAAAAGATGCCAGTGAGAATGCTTCGCCATATAAAACCATGGTGGCCACCGCACAGCTCACCAGAGCTATGGTGCTCCCGGCAAGATGGATGGTGGCGCCGAGTGGTACAACGAAGTCGACGATCTTCTCCTTTACTTTGAGTGTTTTGGCACTTTTAAGTGTGACGGGGATTGTGGCAGCACTGGAGATGGTTCCCAGAGCTGTGGTATAAGCGGGCAGCATCTTTTTTATGCTGGTCAGCACCTTATTCTCAGGAGAAACCCTGTTGGCCACGGAGTAGAGCACCAGCAGATAGGTGATATGCATGGCAATGACCAGCACAAATAGAGGGCCGAACATGGTTATCGTGCGGAAGACTGTTCCCTCTGCTGCCATATCGGCAAAAATACCTGCGATATGAATGGGCAGAAAGGGGATGATTACCTTATTGATGAAAAATTCGACTATTGTCCTGACTTCCTGCATGAAATTATAGAGTGTCAGCTTCTCCTCTTCGTTTTTTAGATAATTTATGCCTATGCCGAAGATGAAAGAGGTCACAAGTGCGGTCATTATGCCCATTATCGGGGGTATTTCCAGCTCCAGATAGGGTGATAGCCCCTGAGCCTCTGCCACCTGCTCTGCTGCAGGAGCTATTAGAGGAATGACATTGCTGGCCACCAGAAATGCCGCAATACCGGCCACAATTGTTGAGATATAGGCTGTGAGAGCTGTTTTGCCCAGAAGCCTGCCGGCCTTTGCCCCCAGCTCGGAGATGCCGGGAATAATGAAGGCCAGTATGATCAGGGGCACCACGTAGTTGAGAATCTCTCCAAAGACCTCGGTGAAGGTGTAGAGCACATTGGCCAGGCTTTCCGGCAGATATATGCCGGTCAGAATACCGGCTATAATTGCCACGATCAGCCTGGGGATGAGTCCAAAGTTTTTCATGGTTTGTTAAATACCTCCATATTAATTATGTATTTCACAAATCTATTCCGCTATTTAATCTAACATATATTGAGCTGTGATGCAATAAAAAGCGCTGAAGCATTAATGTTAAAACAAATTTATAAAGAGTATCTTCACAGGTGTAATTCGCTGTTATGGCAGGCAATTTTGATCTGAGAGAGAATAATATTAATAACCCCTGAAGCATGAATCTATTTACCGGGGTAAAGGACGGGAAGGGAGCTGATTGATCATGCTGAATTTTATCAGCCATTATATTGTGGCCCTGATAATTTTTCTGGTGATAGACTTTTTCTGGCTGAGAATTATTGCTAAAAAGATGTACGATGCTATGATCGGTTCGCTGCTGAGAGATGAATTCAATTTAACCGCGGCTTTAATATTCTACGTTTTCTTTATCGCCGGCCTTACTTTCTTTGTGATACTGCCTGCTGATAGCTGGCAGTTTGCCCTGCTGGCGGGAGCTTTCTTTGGCACATTGACCTACGGCACATATGATATGACAAATATGGCCACACTAAAAGGCTGGCCCCTGCAGCTGACAGTCATAGATATCATCTGGGGCAGCTTTTTATGCGGCCTTACCTCACTGCTGACATATCTGATTATATAATTTTTTTATCTTTACTGTAATAAATGTTATAAAATTACTATACTTACTGCAGCAGAAATGTTATAATTAAAACACAAAATAGTGAGCAGGGAGAGTTTATCATGCAAATAAAAAATCTTGATGGCGAGAAGTTTTATCAGGGTTTCAGCAGTGGAGCAAGTCTGGTGGAGGAAAACAGGTCCTATCTGAATGAGATCAATCTCTTTCCGGTTCCCGACAGCGATACCGGCAATAATATGTCATATACGTTGAATTCTACCGCGGCCAGGGTCAGTGCCCATAACTCGATCTATTCCACACTGGAATCCATATCCGATTATATAGTCAGGTCGGCCAGGGGTAATTCCGGATTGATAATGGCGCAATTTTTTAGCGGAATACACGAAAAAATGGCCGAGAAGAGTGCTATAACGACCGAAGATTTCGCTGCTTACGTCAATCAGGCTGTATCAGATCTCTATGAGAGCATCAGTGAGCCTGTGGAAGGAACCATGCTGACTGTAATCAGGGAGTGGGCGGAAAGGCTGACTGAACTGGCAGAGAATATAGATGATTTTGTGCTGCTTTTTGAAAAATCACTGGAAACGGCCAGGAATTCACTGGAACGAACCCGGGAACAGCTGCCCGTGCACAGAAAGGCTGACACCGTAGATGCCGGGGCTCAGGGTTTCGTGTTATTTCTGGAAGGAGTTTTAAAGAACTGGCGTCAGGAGAGGTCTTCCGGCTTCCAGAGCGAAAGCAGTCTCAGTTCCGGCGGAGAAGTGAGAGGCAAAGATAAGGAGCTGGAGGTGAGCTCCGGGGAGCTTTCATATCGTTATTGTACAGAGGTTTTCATACAGAGTGATATATCCTTTGAGAAGATCAAGGAGCTGCTGGAGAAAAAGGGAGATTCTCTGCTTGTGGCCGGATCTGGCGGCAGCACAAGAGTTCACATCCACACCGATACACCTGCTGAAGTTGTCAGCCTGCTGAGGGACAGGGGCAAAATTGTGGAACAGAAAGTTGATGATATGCTGAGACAGCAGCAGCTGTCCCGTGAAGAAAAAGGGGATGTTGCTCTGGTTACCGATTCCATTGCCGATATTCCCCGGGAAATACTCGATGATTACGGCATCCATGTCATTCCCTTAAATATTCTCTTTGAGGGAACGAATTATATCGATAGATTGACAATAACCCCCGAAATTCTCTTTGATTATCTGGAGGGTTCCGAGGAGTTTCCCAGCTCTTCACAGCCTGATGTGGACTATATTAAAAACTATCTCGAACAGCTTGCTGATAATTATAAATCGATACTCATTATTTCGGTCTCAGAAGAGCTTAGCGGAACCGGAGAAGCCTTCAAACAGGCCAGGGACCGGGTGGAGAAGGAAAAAGATGTGGAGATAGCCTATATTAATTCCAGATCTAACTCCGGATCTCAGGGACTTCTGGTTCTGAAAGCTGCCGAAGAGCTTGAACGGGGTGAAGATCTGCAGGCAGTGCTGGAAACGGTAAGATCTTACCGGGATAGAGCGGAGATTTTTGTAAATGTCAATGATTTTGAATATATGGTAAGAGGTGGCAGGGTTAGCGCGGGATTTGGCTGGCTGGCCGGCCTGCTTAACTTCAAGCCGATTATATCTCTGGATAGTGAGGGAAAGGGAACCATCAAAGGTAAGTGCCTGACACACAGGGGAGTGAGAAAAAAGATCATAAAATATGTAAAAGAAATTGAAGAAAAACACGGTGTGGAAAAATACGCCCTTGTTCATTCCCTGGCCCCCGGACTTATCGAGCAGTGGCAGGATGAACTTGAGCGGCTTCTGGGCTTTGAACCTGAATACGTGACCAGGGTCTCATCTATAACAGCCCTCAATTCCGGTCCGGGGTCTGTGGGGGTCAGCCTGCTGGCAGGCCAGAAATAGTCGGGACTGGCCGGGACTGTTTTATGTTGATAAAAGGGGTGATCTCTATTGAGCATCTATCTGCAGACAGGAATCGTGCTGTTTGTCTATTTCCTGCTGTTTTTTATCACAGCCATCATCAAAAAGGATAACTCCATAGTGGATATTGGCTGGGGTTTCGGGTTTGTGCTGGCTGTCTGGTATACCTTTATTATGAGTTCTTTTTCTGCGGTCAATTTAATCGTGGTGTTGCTGGTATCCCTGTGGGGAGTGAGGCTGGGCCTGCATATACTGAGAAGAAAATGGGGCAAAGAGGAGGATTTTCGCTATCAAAAATGGCGCCAGAACTGGAACAATTTCTATCTGAGATCTTTCTTGCAGATTTTTATGCTCCAGGGAGCTCTGCTCTTTATAATCGTCTATCCCTCAGTTAAGATTATAGCAGAAGATGTAGATAGTGTGGGGATTTTAGGCCTGGCAGGTATAGCCGTCTGGGCCACCGGTTTTTTGATTGAGATGATAGCTGACCGCCAGCTGCGGAAATTTATCGAAGAGCGGTCCGGCAGTGAAGAGATCATGGACAGGGGATTGTGGAGATACAGCAGACATCCTAATTACTTTGGTGAGTCGGTGGTCTGGTGGGGAATCTTCCTTCTGGCTCTGGATACAGTGGGGGGAGTACTGATTATAGCAAGCCCCCTTCTCATCACCTTTCTGGTCAGATTCGTATCAGGTGTACCACTGCTGGAGAAGAGATATGAAGACCATGAAAACTACCAGAAGTATGCGGAAAAAACCAGCATTTTCTTTCCTCTCCCTCCATCGGATTGACGTGGACTTCTAACTGTATAAACATCGCTTGAAACAGTTGACTCTAAACGACAATAAATGCTATAATCATCCTGCAATCATCTAAAGCTCACAGCAGATTAAAAACCAGGAGAAGAACAAATTATAAATAACAAAGTGAGGCGATAATTTATGCAGGCCACCGGAATTGTTCGGAGAGTTGATGATCTGGGAAGGATAGTGCTGCCCAAAGAATTGAGGGAGACCATGAATATCGAGGAGAAAGACCCTGTTGAGATCTATGTCGAAGGAGAAAAGGTGATTTTAAAGAAATATCAGGCCGGCTGTCAGTTCTGCGGTGATTCTGAAAATCTGATCAGTGTTGAAGACAGGAAGGTATGTAGAGAATGTGTCTCAGAACTGCTGGAAAAAGCCGATCTATGATATATTATAAATAGATATAAATTGCATGATAAAATTGCTGAGTAATTTATTAATTTTCGGATAAAACGCCCCGGAGCATTATGCCCCGGGGCTTAAATTATTTTAGTATTAATAGTAGTATCCTGCTCTTTCCATCAGATCCAGCGTGTCCTGCCAGTATCCCCCTATTTCGCTGAGGTCTATATCCATATGCTCGAAATCTTCGATGCTCTTCTCATATCCTTCAAATCCTTCGACAAGCGGTGTCTCCAGGCTGGTCTCCGCATATTCGATCATAACATCCTCCTGCAGGAGAAACTCAATCAATTCCTCTCTGGCTTCGGGATTGGGACCGCCCTCTATGAGAGCAGCACCTGCCACATTGACGAATATTCCCATCTCATCCTGGCCCTGATCGGGATAGACGGCTCCCACATTATCATGTCTTTCCTCCTCTAACTGCAGCCTGTAATAATAGTTATTGACAAGTCCCAAACTTACCTCGCCCCGGCCAACAGAGCGGCGTATGTCGGTATGTCCATCCACGATGTGAGGATCATTATCCATAAGACCCTCTATGAAATTCTGTGTCCACTCATCTCCGTGTTTGAGTCTCAGGCCTGCCATATGTGAGATCATTGAGCCATTACCGGGTCGGGTGAGGGCAAAATCCCCCTCAAAGCGTGAGTCTGTCAGATCTGTAATCGATTCGGGCAGATCCTCTTCATCCATCAACTCCTCATTATACATTAGAATGCGGGTGCGGGCGGAAAGTCCAAACCAGGAAGCATCAGGAGCTCTCATCTCAGAATTTATCTCTTCCTGAACGAATTCCGGACCGTCTTCCAGTATTCCTTCATCCCGGAGATCCTCCATCACTCCGGCATCATTGGCCAGAAATACATCTGCCCTGGGATTATTTGCCTCTTCCTTTAACCTCAGATTAAACTGTGCCTCATCACCGCTCAGAAGCTGGACATCTATGCCGGTCTCCTCTTCAAATCTGTTAAGTATGGGGCGCACGAACTGCTCTCTGCGGCTGGAATAAATCACAATTTCTTCGGCCTCAGCAGTGCCTTCAGCAGGTAACAGGAATAATCCCGTCATGAGCACCGCGGCTGCCAGCAGTAATACTCCAGAGTTAAAAATTTTTGCTGTTTTGAAGCTAAAAGTCTTATTACTCATTAATTGCTCACCTCTTTTAGTTTATTTGAAAATGATTATCAAATTTACACCTTTAATTATAACTTTCTTTATCAATGTTGTCAAGTATTTAACACTGCAGTTGCGAAGAACCTGTGAGATTCAGAAACGGGCCCTGATGAGCGGCGTAAGATCTAATATAAAAGCCGGAAAAGATGAGTGCATAATGGTCTCAGCGGGTCTCAATAATATAAGTCAAATTCTTTGCGTAAACAGAGCAATAATAATTTGATTTTTTCATTTATATTTGATAATGTTTAAATTGATAGAAAAAACAACAAAAATAAACTGCTATAAGCGCTTTAAGACTAAAAAACGATCAAAAAAACACAAGAGGAGGGCCGGCCATGAGTTTCACCACAATTGAGTTTCTGGATGAAGAAGAAATACTGCAGATGATAGATCAGAGAAAGCTGCCCGCTGCGAAGGAGTATTACAGGGCTGAAGATTATCATGATGTCAAATTTGCCATCTCCGATATGGTGATAAGAGGTGCGCCGGCAATAGGGGCGGCCGGGGCCTATGGAGTATATCTGGCAGCCCGTGAGTTCAGCGATCTGAACAAAGAAGAATTTCTGAAAAGAATGGAAGAAGCAAGCGGGGATTTAAAACAGGCCCGACCCACGGCGGTTAATTTATTCTGGGCCATTGACCGGATGGGAGAAGTTATCGAGAAAAACCGTGACTCATCAGCTGCCGGCATTGTCGAAAAACTCAAGCAGGAAGCGGATAAGATCTGTGAAGAAGATGTAAGGACAAACAAAAGGATGGCCAGACATGGAAATAAAGTGGTCCCCGAGGGAGCAGGCATAATCCATCACTGCAATACCGGGGCATTAGCTACAGTGGATTATGGAACCGCTCTGGGTGTAATCCGCGAGGCTTACAGCAGTGGCAAGAATATACACGTATATGTAGATGAAACAAGGCCAAGGCTGCAGGGAGCACGGCTGACCGGATTTGAGCTGGTGGAAGAGAAGATACCTGCCACACTTATTGCTGACAGTGCAGCACCAGCTCTGATGAAAAAAGGCGAGGTTGATCTGGTGCTGGTGGGGGCGGATAGAGTTGCGTCTAATGGAGATGTGGCTAACAAGATAGGAACTTTTATGCTGGCCCTGGCTGCAGACAGATATGATGTGCCTTTCTATGTAGTTGCCCCCACTTCGACAATAGATTTCGAGGTGGAGTCAGGCCATAAGATAGATATCGAAGAGCGGGGAGAAGATGAAATCAAGGTTATAGGTGGTGCTCAGATTGCTCCAGAAGAGATCGATGCTTATAATCCTGCCTTTGATATCACACCTGCCAGCATGATAACAGGCATAGTCACAGAGGAAGGCATTCTGAGTCAGCCGCTGGCCGACAGCATAGAAGATCTTAAATCGTCCGATAAATGAGGAGTTGAACAATGAGCGGACAGCTTATGCCCGAGGAGAGGAGAAATAAAATTTACAAACTGCTGCGTGAGGTTGATTCCAAACAGGTCAGCGAACTGGCCGAGGAGTTCGATGTCTCGGAGATGACGATCAGAAGAGATCTGCAGGATCTGGCTGAAAGGGATCTCGTGGAGCGCACTCATGGTGGAGCGATTGCGAGGAAAAAATTTCGCCTCGATCACAATGTGGAGAAGAGGATTCAAAAGAACCGCCAGCTCAAACAGCGCATTGCCGATACCGCAGCAGATCTAATCGAAGATCACGATTATCTGGCTCTGGATGCCAGCACCACGGTGCTGCAGCTGGCCCGCAGCTTTCCCGTCCGTCAAAATATCAATGCCGTAACAAACGGTCTTCTTACCTCCAGGGTTCTCTCCGACCGGGATGAAGTGAATGTGGTGCTGGCCGGGGGAGAGATGAGAAAAGAGGCTCTTTCCACAGTGGGCAGTATAGCCCGGGAGATAATCGGCAGATTTAATTTCACACGCACTTTTATGTCGGCAAATGCTGTCAGTCCCGGACGCGGTGTTAATGATACCGATGTGGCTGAGATAGCCGTAAAACAGGAGATGATGAAGAACAGCTCTCAGATTGTGGTGCTGGCAGATTCCACCAAATTGGGCCAGGAGGCCTTCAGTGTGACCTGTCCGCTTTCCCGGGTGGATGTCCTGATCACCGACGATAGAGCTGAGGAGGAAATGGTCGCTAAAATCAAAGAGACTGGTGTGAAAGTAATTATGGCCTAACAGGAAAGATAACGGAGGTTAAGTGAAAGTGATAGCAGCAGAAAGAAGAGATGAAATAATCGAATATGGCAGAAAGATGGTCGCAAATAATCTGACCACGGGTACCGGAGGCAACTTGAGCATATATGATCGCGAGAAAAATTTGATAGCTATCACTCCCAGTGGCATACCCTATGAGGAGATGAACTCTGAGGATATAGTCGTTACCG
>CAYXAK010000016.1:2787-6638 GCA_964462585.1 uncultured Halanaerobiaceae bacterium | reverse complement strand
ACTCCCAGTGGCATACCCTATGAGGAGATGAACTCTGAGGATATAGTCGTTACCGATTTGAACGGTGTTATTGTTGAGGGCGAACGCAAGCCTTCCAGTGAACTAAGCTTACATCGCCGGGTATACGAAAAACGCGATGATATTGACGCGGTGGTACACACACATTCCACCTTTGCCACAGTGATCTCCTGCCTGGGTGAAGAACTGCCTCCCGTGCATTATCTGATTGCTGCAGCCGGAGGCAGCTGTGTTCCCCTGGCAGAATATGCCCGCTATGGTACTGTGGAGCTGGCCGAAAATGCTGTTAGCAGCCTTGGGGAAAAATACCGGGCTGTGCTGCTGGCCAACCACGGTCTGCTGGCGGCAGGGGGAAGCCTTAAGGCGGCATTTGAAGTGGCTGAAACCATTGAATTTGTGGCAGAGCTCTATTATCGGACTGAAAATGTGGGAGATCCGCAGCTTCTCGATCAGGATCAGATGGCTGAAGTCAGAGAGGCTTTTGCCAGCTATGGACAACAGTAAAGAGACAGTCAGAAGGCAGGTGAGTGGATATTAAAGCTTTACAGAACATAGAGGGCAGAGCAGAATTAAATGATATTCCAGTCCCGCAGCCGGATGAAAATGAAGTTCTGATAGAGGTCGAACTTGCCGGCATATGTAATACTGATCTGGAAGTTATGGCCGGCATGCTTGATTTTGAGGGGGTTATGGGCCACGAATTCGTGGGCTTTGTAAGAGAAGATTCGGGAGGAGATCTTGCCGGCAGCAGAGTTGTGGGTGAGATAAATATACCCTGTTACACCTGCCGGCGCTGTCAGAAAAATCAGTATAACCACTGCCTCGATATAAAAGCACTGGGCATGAGAGGAAAGGACGGAGCTTTCGCCAGATATATGACACTTCCCCGGGAGAATGTCCATGAAGTTCCGGAAGCAGTCACCGATTTGGAAGCCGTTTTCACCGAACCGATAGCAGCTGCAGTGCAGATTGCTGAGCAGTACCACCTCCGTCCTTCCAGTGGGGTAATGGTCATTGGTGATGGCAAGCTGGGACTCATTATAGCCCGCACTCTCTGGGCGATGGGGCTGGAGGTGGAGGTGATAGGAAGACACAGGGAGAAGCTCTCCACACTCTCCTCTTTCGATATTCCAGTCCACCTGGACTCAGAGTATGATACTGCCGGCCGGGATATTCCCGCCGTGGTGGAGGCTACAGGCAGCACCTCCGGTCTGGAGACGGCGCTGGAGCTGGCCGCACCCGAAGGCCGGGTTATATATAAGACTACCACCGCGGCAGAACATAAGATCAATCTGGCCCGGCTGGCCATAGATGAAATAGAGCTGCTCGGTTCCCGCTGCGGTCCCTTCCGGCCGGCTCTGCGTCTTCTGTCCAGAAATAATCTCAAACTGTCAGGACTCGTAACAGCGGAGTATCCGCTCAACAAGGGCCTGGAGGCTCTGGAGCTGGCCGCAGATAAAGACTCGCTCAAAGTTCTGCTGCGACCTGACAGTTGAGCAAAAAATTCAGAAGGAGGTATATCGATGTCAGAGAATTTACTGCCGCTGCTGGCGGTTGATTCAGAAAAAATAGCTGGAAAAGTTCTGGTATGTGGGGATCCTGCCCGGGCGGCGAAGATAGCTGATCACCTTGATGAAGCTGAGGAGGTGAGTTATAACCGGGAATACAGGATTTTCAATGGTGACTGGCAGGGTGAGAGAATAAATGTGGTTTCACACGGTGTGGGAGCTGCAGGAGCCGCTGTCTGCTTCAAAGAACTGATCAAAGGTGGAGCAGAGGAGATTATCAGAGTGGGCACCGCGGGTTCACTTGCGCCGGATAAGCTGGAGGATGGAGATATCGTAATAGCCAGTGCCGCCGTTCGCGAGGAGGGTGTCACCCATCAGATGGTGTCAGCAGAGTATCCGGCGGTGGCCGATCCCGGTCTGACCGAGAGTCTGTGCCGGACAGCAGAGGAGATGTCGGTGGATTACTGTCGTGGAATAGTTCTGACCGCAGATGTATTTTACCCGGAGCTGGAGGAGGTTCCCAATAATTATTACAGCAGAACAGGTGCTGTAGCTGTGGAGATGGAGGCCAGTGCTCTCTTTGTCATCTCCAGCCTGAATGATGTCAAAGCCGGGGCTTTGATGGCCGTAGATGGTATAGCTGTTGACTGGGCTGCAGATGAATATGATCCCCATCGTGAAGAGGTTGACAGAGCGGTGGAACGAGAGATCGAGATAGCCCTCAGGGCCCTGATCTGAATTAGATTATAAAAACCATCTCAAAACTACAGGGAGGTTACTAAGATGAAGAAAATTATAACTCTGGCAGTTGCCGCCATGATCGTGTTAACTTTCTCCGCTGGAGTTGCTGCTCAGGACAATATTGCCATAGTCTTTGCTACAGGTGGTCTGGGTGATCAAAGCTTCAATGACGCAGCCTATCGGGGAATTGAGCAGGCTGGTGAGGATCTGGGCATAGAGTACGATTATGTCGAGCCGGCTTCTGTGGCAGATTATGATAATTATCTGGAACAGTTTGCTGCCACAGGTCAGTATGAGCTGATCATATCGATAGGATTCGATCAGAGAGATGCTCTGGAGGAGGTAGCCGCCAGTTTTCCCGAACAGAACTTTGCCCTTGTGGATGAAGCCCTGGAAGCTGACAATGTAGCCTCATATGTATATGAGGAAAAGGAAAGAGGATTTCTCATGGGTGCTGCTGCAGCCATGATGACCGACAGAGCGGATGAATTTGAAATGATGAATGAGGAAAAGCACATAGGTGTCGTGGGGGGGATGGAAATACCGCTCATCGAGGCCAATATTGCCGCTTATAAAGCTGGAGCCGCCCATATTGACGAGGAAGTAGAGGTAAGCTACTCCTATGTGGGCAGCTGGGATGATCCCGGCAGCGGAAGCGAGCTGGCCACAGCCATGATAGAAGATGATGCCGATATAGTCTGGCAGGCAGCCGGGCGTTCAGGCCTGGGTGTCATAGAGGCTGCAGAGGAGCATGATGTATATGCTATAGGCTCAGATGATGATCAGAGCCATCTGGCCCCGGACCATGTTCTCACAAATGGCAAGAAATTCATAGATAATACAGTCTATCTGGCCGTAGAAGAGGCGGTTGCCGATGATTTCACACCCGGAGTTCACATCATGGGAGTAGAGGAAGAGGGACTGGGCTATACCGAGACTATGCTGCCTGAAGATGTCATGGAAAGGCTGGAAGAGCTCGAGGATAAGATTTCGGCCGGCGAGATAGAAATTCCGGAGACTATAGATTAAATCCATATCAATCAGCTTCAGTTCTAACCTTATCCACCGGAAATTCCGGGCAGGGTTAATACCCTGCCCGTCCCTCATATTATTCTGTTTTTGATTTGACGGATCATAATTGAGAAGAGGCTGCTCCATTATTTTGAATAAAAGTTTAGGTGGAGGTCTGTGAAAAATGAAGGCAGTTGAAATGAAAGGAATCCACAAGGAATTTGGAGACACAGTTGCCAACGACGAAATAGATTTCGCTGTAGAAGCAGGCGAAATTCACAGCTTGCTCGGTGAAAACGGGGCGGGCAAAAGCACGTTGATGAAAATACTCTTCGGACTTTACAGTCAGGACAGAGGAGAGGTATTTATAAATGGAGAAAAACGCTCAATTGAGGGTCCCACCTCGGCCATAGAGGCCGGGCTGGGTATGATACATCAGCATTTTATGCTGGTCGATCGCCTGACAGTGGTGGAAAATATCATCGCCGGCAGCGAGATAACCCGAAGGGGTATGCTCGATCTGGGAAGAGCCGAAGAGAGGATAAGAGAGCTGAGTGCCGAATTCGGACTGGA
>CAYXAK010000016.1:0-2687 GCA_964462585.1 uncultured Halanaerobiaceae bacterium | reverse complement strand
AAGCTCATCCGGAAAAGCTGGCAGAGATGATGGTGGGGCGTGAAGTTGTTCTGAGAGTGGAAAAAAATCCGATGTCAGCTGGAGATAGCCTCTTCGAAGTTGAGAATCTCTCCACGAGTTCTGCAGGAGGATGTGTTCTGCAGAATATCAATATTTCCGTGCGCGAGGGAGAAATTCTCGGCCTGGCCGGTGTGGAGGGCAATGGACAGCTCGAGCTGGAGGAGAGCCTGCTGAATCTGAGAGAGATCGACAGTGGGTGCATTCGATTTCGGGGGGAAGATATCACCGATCTTTCCACATATGAAAGGCGTCAGCGGGGAATAGCGCATATACCTTCTGACAGATTGAAGAGGGGGCTGGTGGCAGACTTTCCTCTGGAGTGGAACCTTATACTGGGTTCGGAATGGGAAAACCCCTTTGCAGCCCGGGGTGTTCTGCAAAAAGACACCATAACCGAACACGGCAGGAATTTAATTGAGGAGTTCGATATCCGCGGTCCGGGACTGAACTTCCCTGCTTCCAACCTCTCCGGAGGCAATCAGCAGAAAGCTATAATTGCCCGGGAGCTGAGCCGTGACCCGGATTTCATACTGGCCGCACAGCCCACACGCGGTGTTGATGTGGGGGCTAAGGAGAACATACATAATCTGCTCCTGGAGATGCGTGAGAAGGGCAGGGCAATTCTGCTTATCTCGGCCGAGCTGGATGAACTCAGATCTCTCAGCGATCGCATTCTCGTTATCTATGAGGGCAATATAATTGCTTCCCGCCAGGATAATTTTGCTGAAGAAGAGCTGGGAATGCTCATGGCCGGTCACAGAGAGGAGGAGTTGATTTCATGAGCTCTCTGCGCAATCGGCTTGTCGATCTCCGCAGGAAAATTAGCAGTCTGCTTTATTCGCTGGCTGCCATAACAGCGGCACTGATAGTGAGCGGCCTGCTGCTGGTTATCTTCGGTTACGAAGTGCAGAGCGCCCTCTATCATCTCTTCGACGGGGCTTTCGGCAGCCTTTACAATCTGGGTCAGACACTGCAGCAGGCAACTCCCCTGCTCTTTGCGGGGCTGGCCGTTGCTCTGGCCTTCCGCAGCGGACTTTTCAATATAGGTGTCGAGGGTCAGCTCTACTGGGGAGCTCTGGCCAGTGCTCTGGTCGGCATCTGGTTTTCATTTTTACCGATGGTTATGCTGCTGCCGGTGACTTTTCTGGCCGGGGCAGCGGCAGGGGGTATCTGGGGATTTATTCCCGGCTATCTCAAGGCAAAAACAGGTGCACATGAGGTCATAACAACTATTATGCTAAACGAAATAGCCATACTTGCAACCACCTTTTTGACTGCCAGTTATTTTAAAGTTGAAGGCCCGGTCGATCAGACGGCCCGTCTTTCTGAAGCTGCTCTGCTGCCGGAGCTTCCCCTTCTGAACGAAGCCTCGCTGGGAATAGTGGCGGGTATTCTGGTGATAATTTTGAGCTATTTTTTGCTCAGACGAACCTCGCTGGGCTTCGATTTACAGGCGGTCGGTAAGAATTCCGATGCGGCCGAATATGGTGGTATTGACAGCAAAAAGATGCTGATACTGGCCATGGTGCTGAGCGGTGCTGTAGGTGGACTGGCCGGCAGCACGGTTATCATGGGTGAACTGGAGCGTTTTGTCACCCACTTTTCTCCTGGATATGGTTTTACAGGTATAGCCGTGGCCGTGCTGGGCCGCAATCATCCTGTTGGGGTTTTACTGGCGGCTCTGCTGTTTGGTGCTCTGGAAGCCGGAGGAATGTCGATGCAGCTATTTACCGATATCCCCACTGACCTGATAGAAGTAGTGCAGGGGCTTATCATTCTCTTTGTGGCAGCCCCGGGCTTTATCAGGCTCCTGCAGAGATTTACCGGGGAAAAGGCAGGTGAGAGGGCATGATGGAGATGATAGAGGCAGTTATGGCAGTCGTATTTAGCCTCGATACATTAAATGCTGCACTGCGCATGTCCATTCCTCTGGCTCTGGGAGCGATGGGAGGAGCTTTTTCCGAACGCTCCGGCATAATTAATATCGGCCTGGAAGGTATGCTGCTGATGGGAGCTTTTGCAGGGGTGCTCGGCTCCTATGTCACCGGCAATGCCTATGCAGGAGTTCTCAATGCTATTCTGGCCGGTATTTTGACCTCTCTTATCTTTGCCGTCTTCATCATAGAGTTCAAAGCCAATCACGTTGTGGCAGGTGTAGGTCTCAATATTCTGGCCCTGGGCTTTACCACCTGGATGATGCAGATTATATGGGAGACCCGGGGTGCATCACCCACAGTCGAATCGATACCTGTGATCAGGATAGGTATTGTAGAGCGAATTCCCGGACTGGGTCGGATTCTTGGTGTGCAGTCCCCCTTTGTATATATTACGATTCTGCTGATAGTGCTGGGCTGGCTATTTATGTTCAAGACCTCCACGGGATTGAGAATCCGTTTTACCGGTGAACATCCCGAGGCTGCTGATACGCTGGGTATCGGTGTGCGCAGGGTAAAATATTTAAGCGTTCTTATGAGTGGAGCGCTCTGCGGGCTGGGGGGAGCATATCTTTCCCTGGGTCATCTCAGCCAGTTCAGCCGCGATATGACAGCCGGGCGGGGTTATATGGCCCTGGCGGCCAATATATTCGGGCAGTGGAATCCTTTGGGCGGACTCGGTGCCAGCCTGCT
>CAYXAK010000015.1:0-31339 GCA_964462585.1 uncultured Halanaerobiaceae bacterium | reverse complement strand
CGGGAAGAACAAAGCGGGCATCCTCGGCCGGTATCTCCTCCTCCAGAAGCCGGTTGTATCTCTGGCGGCTGACCTCCATATGCCGGCGGAATTCCTCGCCGGCACTATCCTCTGACTCCTCTATCGAAGGAGGTATTATATAGGAAAACTCCCCTTCTTTTACATATCGCTGCGAACGCTGGCTGTAGGCCACACCTATTCGCTGTCTCACGAGCTGATGGCTCGTAACCCGGCTGCAGACGATGTGGAAGGAAAAAAAGGTGTGCTCAAGTGTGGAATAATGTCCCAGCTCCAGGACTTTCTCGATCAATCTCTCCCTCTCCCCGGGGGACATCTTTTCTCTCAGCTCCTCAGCTCCCCTGTCAGAATAGCAGAGGCGGGCGGCAGAGGCCACATTCTTTTCGGCTTCAGAGGTGAAATCAAGCAAATTAGCCCGGGGTTTTACCTCCTCACTGCTGCTCATAATCTGCCAGCCTCCATTCCGGCCCGCGGGGTGTGTCCTTGACGACTATGCCCATCTCGGCCAGATCATCGCGAATCCTGTCGGCAAGCTCGTAATTCTCCTCTTCTCTGGCCTCCTGGCGCAGCTGGAGAAGATAATCAAGAAGTTCCTGAAATCTATTGCCGGTCTCCGCAGGGACATGAGCATAATCCAGCTGAAAGCCAAAGACTTCGGCCAGCTCGCGGAATAACTCACGGGCATTTTCGATGACATCTGCGGTCTCAGAAGCAACACCGCTCTCCAGATCGGCTGTGCGGCGATTGATCTCACCGGCCAGTTCGTGAAGAACAGCTATACCCCGGGCAGTGTTGAAGTCATCATCCATGACTTCGATGAATTCGGATTGAAGTTCCTCCAGCGTCTTCTGAAATTCCTCCACATCTATAGAAGCTCCATCTTCTCTGATTTCAATCCTTTCCAGCAGCTGTTCGAGGTGACCGGAAGTATTGATCAGCTTCTGCAGACTGCGGGAAGCCTCTTCGATCTCCCCCAGAGAGAAATCGATGGGGCTGCGGTAGTGTTTGGCCAGTATGAAATAGCGTATCTCATCAGCTGAAAATCTCTCCAGAAGCTCCCTGGTTTCGTAGACATTGCCCACAGATTTGGACATCTTCTCCCCGCCCAGATCCACGGTGCCATTGTGCAGCCAGTATTTGACAAAGGGACTTCGGCCGGTATAGGCTTCAGACTGGGCGATCTCATTCTCGTGGTGGGGGAAAACCAGGTCGGTGCCTCCACCGTGAATATCTATAGCTCCGTCCAGATATTTCAGGGACATAACAGAACACTCTATATGCCAGCCGGGCCAGCCTTTGCTCCAGGGGCTTTCCCAGCTGGGGTCCTCCTCATGTTTTTTCCACAGGGCGAAATCCTGGGGGTGGTCTTTTTTCTCATCTATCTCCACCCTGGCTCCCGCCTCCATCTCCTCTATATCTCTGCCGGAGAGCTTGCCGTAATCCTCAAACTCTTCCACGCTGAAATAGACATCGCCCTCTACCTCGTAGGCATAACCTCTGTCTATCAGAACCTCTATCATCTCTATGATTTCGGGGATGTTATCCGAGACCCGGCAGAAGCGATCCGGCATCCTCACATTGAGCTCTCTCAGCTCCTCCCGGTAGGCTTCGGCATATTTGTTGGCCAGCTCCATGGGAGTCAGGCCCTCTTCTTCCGCCCTCTCCACGATCTTCTCATTGATATCCGTGAAATTCTGGATATATCTCACTTTATAACCGCGATATTCCAGATAACGCCTGATAACATCATAATTTATAGCCCCGCGCACATGGCCTATATGCGAGTAGTTCTGGACGGTCAGTCCACAGACATACATGTTGACCTGTCCTGGGTTGTGAGGCTCGAAGTCTTCTTTTTTGCGGGCCAAGGAATTATAGATCCGCACAGGTCTACCTCCTTCTGTATAATCCATTCTATCCTCTGTCAGTTATATATTCAGTGCTCTTTCCAGCCTGTCTGCAGCTTCATCACAGCCTATGAGTGAGAGAAAAGAGGCCAGATCCGGCCCGGACCCCTGACCGGTTAGAGCATAGCGCAGCGGGTGATAGAACTTGCGTCCTCCCACACCGGTCTCATCCTGCACCAGTGAGAATATTTCGTTTGCCTCATCAGGTGTGATGCTCTCCCTGCC
Organism: uncultured Halanaerobiaceae bacterium; assembly: GCA_964462585.1. Classification (GTDB taxonomy): domain Bacteria; phylum Bacillota; class Halanaerobiia; order Halanaerobiales; family Halarsenatibacteraceae; genus Halarsenatibacter. The sequence goes on along the minus strand of CAYXAK010000015.1, from coordinate 29,189 downwards.
CTCTATCTCATGCTGCAGTGAGCTCAATACCTGCTGGACCTCATCATCGGCGAACATTTCAGCCGCTTCCTCTCCATCCTCATACTCCAGATCGCTGAAAATAAGCTCGCTCTCCTCCGGCAGCTGTGCCAGATAATCAACACCATCGCGGACGAGATCGAGCACACGTTTGAGCCATTCTTCATCGACATCTTCGTCTATATAACCTGCTTCTTCCAGAAAGGGTCGGGATAGATCGAGAAGACGGTCCAGATCGGCTTCTTTGATATAGTGGTTGTTCATCCAGTTCAGCTTTTCCCGGTCAAATATGGCTCCGCTTTTGTTCACCTGCTCCATATCAAATTTATCGATCAGCTCCTCCCGGCTGAGAATCTCCTGTTCTGAAGGAGGGGACCAGCCCAGAAGGGCCAGAAAGTTGACAAGTGCTTCCGGCAGGTATCCCTGTTCTCTAAACTCCCCCACATAGACGGCATCTGCATCAGAGCGTTTTTTCAGCTTGCTGCCATCCTCTGATAGAATCAGAGGAAGATGGCCAAAGCGGGGCAGGGGAAAACCCATAGCCCTGTAGAGCATTATCTGTTTGGGGGTGTTGGAGAGATGATCCTCCCCTCTGATCACATCGGTGACCTCCATCAGAGCATCATCGACAACGACGGCAAAATTATAGGTGGGGTACCCATTGGATTTCTGGATGACAAAATCATCAAATTCATCGCTGCTGAAGCTGACATCCCCCCTGATGAGATCCTCCACCAATATCTCTTCCTGCTCCAGGGGCATTTTGAAGCGGACTGCGGAGTCCCTGTTCTTCTTTTCTTCGGGGATATCACCATCACGGCAGCGGCCATCATAATGGGGTATCTCTCCCCGGGCTTTTTGAGCTTCCCTCATCTCCGTCAGTTCCTCTTCCGAACAGTAACAGCGGTAAGCCTTATCTTCCTCAAGAAGCTTCTCTATATACTCCTGATATATCTCCAGGCGCTCGGATTGTCTGTAGGGGCCGTGTTCACCGCCCTGGCCCAGGCCTTCGTCGACCTCTATTCCCAGCCAGTCAAGCTCCTGCAAAATTATATCCTCAAATTCACGTGTCGATCTCTCTGTATCGGTATCCTCGATCCTCAGCACAAGTGAGCCCTCATTTTTTTCGCTCCACAGATAGTTGAAGAGAGCAGTTCTGATATTGCCAACATGAATTTTCCCCGTCGGTGAAGGTGGAAACCTCAGCCTCATCTCTGACATGATTATATCAACTCCTTAATCTAGATTACGCTGGTCCCTATTGCCAGCTGCTCGGGACCGTCGACAAGGGCATGGCCAAATTTACCGAATATAGCTACAGAAACATGTTCCTGTCCCCGCACCGCTGCGATCTTGAAACCTCCGCCCAGACCGGGATTGATCAGAGCCAGCTGACTGTAGGCATCTTTGACAGCATTGGAGATGGCCATCTTTTCCCGGGGGTTTTCCTCGATAACTCCGCGGGCAATTGCCGCTACAGTCGTGCTCTCGCGCAGCTTTATCGGCAGCTTTTCGGCACTGGCACCTGTCTGGGTTATGGCACCTTTATATCCATAATTCTGCACCTTGTCGAGCCAGTAATTCTCATACTCCCTGCTCCTGGTCATGGCCAGATAAATGGCGGCACTCTCGGGTGTTATGCTGTTTTTATCCAGCTCTATCTCCTCCTGCTCCTTATCATAGCGAACATATCCATCGACAATATCCTCGGCCGTGATTATACCTGTCAGTTCACCGCCATCAAATACCGGGACACCGCCTATCTGATGCTCGGAGATGAGCTGGGCGACCTCCTTTACGCTGGTGTTCTCCTCCACGGAGATGAGATCTCTGGAGACCAGCTCTGCTATGCTGGCATCGAGATCGTCCCGCTCCATAAAGTCACCATCAGTGATGATACCTACAACCTCGTCATCCTCATCCACCACTATCAATCTGCCGATTTTATTGATAGCCAGCAGCCTCTCAGCCTGTAATATTGAAGCATCTTCCTCTATAGTTATAGGATCAGTGGTCATGATATCTTTGACTAACATTTTGTTCACCTCTCTAATAATATGTTTTGTACTACCTGCTCTGAATTCTCCTGACCATCACAGCTGCCTGGGCGGCTATGCCCTCACCGCGGCCAACAAACCCCAGCCCCTCAGAGGTGGTAGCCTTGATATTCACCCTGCCTTTAGAAATATCCAGGCTGTCTTCGATGTTTTCCAGCATCTCTTCCCTGTGTTTTTTCTGAAGACGGGGCTTTTCCATAATAATGGTAACATCTATATTGATCACTTCAAAGCCTTTTTTTGATAAAATTTCTCCAGTTCTCTCCAGGAGCAGACAGCTAGATATATTTTTGTATTCTTTCCGCCCCGGGGGAAAATGCTGTCCGATATCTCCTGCTCCTGCCGCTCCCAGCAGGGCATCTATAACAGCATGGAGCAGAACATCTGCATCTGAATGTCCGGCAAGACCCTCAACAAAGGGTATCTCACAGCCTCCCAGCACAAGAGGCAGGTCCGGCTCCAGGCTGTGAACATCATAACCCAGCCCTATTCTATGTTCATCCATTATATATCACAACCCGCCTTCCTCCAGTATGATCTCAGCCAGCTTGAGGTCCCGGGGTTTGGTGATTTTAATATTATCATAGCTGCCCCTGACAATCAGCACCTCGTGACCCAGCTCTTCCACAAGTGAGGCATCATCGGTGGCCTTTACATCTTGGTCTATCTCCTCATGAGCTCTTTTGAGCAGTTCACAGGAAAAGGCCTGGGGAGTCTGGACAGCCATGAGTCTATCCCTGTCCGGAGTGCTCTCCACCAGGCCATCTTCATCTCTGATTTTTATGGTATCGGTTACTGGTGTGCCGACCGTAACGGCCCCTTTTCTCCTGACAGCCTGCAAAACCCGTCTGATCAAAGAACAGCTGATAAAAGGTCGGGCACCATCATGTATCAGGACATAATCGGCGTAAAAATCAAGGGCTCTCTTAAGACCGTTATAGACCGACTCCCGCCTGCTTTTACCGCCCGGCACCTGCTCAATCCGGCCGGCCAGATCAGAGGGCAGGCTGGAGATGATCTCAGATTCTATAAAACTCTCATCACCGGGAGGGATTATGAGCAGTATCTTTTCAAACAGCTCACAGCAGCCGGAAAAGGAATGCAGTGTTCTGGACAGCAGGGGCATTCCCCTCAGGTCAATATACTGCTTTTTCCGTTTGGAGCTCATGCGTTTTCCCTCTCCGGCAGCTGCAACCATAAGCACAGTTCTCATTTATGATCCCTCAGTTTGCTTTTCGGCAGTATCAGCATGCATCTTGGGCCTGGCAAATATCATCCTGCCCGCTGCGGTCTGAAGAATGCTCGTCACCAGAACTTCTATCGTATCGCCGATGTAATTTATTCCTTCATCCACAACTATCATAGTCCCATCATCCAGATATCCAACACCCTGGCCCTCTTCTTTGCCCTCTTTTATCAGCTCCACTTCCATCTCTTCTCCCGGCAGCACAACCGGCTTGACCGCATTGGCCAGTTCATTTATGTTAAGCACCTTAACTCCCTGCAGCTCGGCTACCTTATTGAGATTGTAATCATTGGTCAAAATTTTGCCGTCCATTATGCGGGCCAGTTTGACCAGCTTGCTGTCCACCTCGGGAATATCCTCAAAATCTTTATTTATTATCTCCACCTCAATACCCGAATCATTCTGCATCTGCTTGAGAATATCCAGGCCTCTACGGCCGCGATTGCGCTTTAACTCATCCGAGGAGTCAGCTATATGCCTCAGCTCTTCCAGTATGAATTCAGGGATTATCAGATCACCTTCCACAAATCCCGTCTTGCATATATCAGCTATACGACCATCTATTATGACACTTGTATCGAGTATTTTAGGCTCCGGCCTCTCACCTTCAAGCTCCTGCTCAACACTCCTGAACGGACTGGCAGGAAGTAGCTCCAGAAATTCCTCCTTTTTGTAAACGGCCAGGGAGAAGCCCAGATAGGCAAAGACAATATTGATCAAAACCTGCAGGGCCAGCCCCAGGCGGGGAATTCTCCCTATGGGAAAGGCAAAATTCACTATTCCCGCAAAGATAAGACCGGCAACAAGCCCTATTAAACCGGCCGCTATCTTCCTGGGTGTTATGGTCTTAAAGTCATAATCGAAACTGAGAACAAATTTAAGAAGCTTTTCAATCAGGGCGGAAAAAATAAAAAATCCAACCAGGATACCCCCGGCTGTTCCCAGGAATTGGGCGCTCGTCAGGATATTATCGATATTATTTAGAGATAATTCCAGCTCACTGGATAGATCCATAATAACTATCAGGTTATAACCTATGACACCGCCAATTATTGCCAGAATCAGACGCATCCCCCGTTTTAGCAACCACCTTCACCCCCCTTCCTCGGCATCAGGATGAGCTCAATAACTCACCGGGCACTGTTAATCCTCCTCTTCATCTATATGGGGATTGTTATCAAAGGCTTTGTCTATGATGCTTTTGATCTCCTCTTCAGCTGCATCTTTGGCCAGAACCAGTTCGCTTATCAGTATCTTGCGGGCGTTGTTCAGCATCTTCTTCTCGCCGGTCGATAAGCCCTTCTCCTCATCTCTGATGGTCAGGTCTCTTACCACACCGCCGACCTCATATATATCGCCGGTCTTCAGCTTCTCCATGTTGGCACGATATCTTCTGTTCCAGTTCTGGGACATCTTGCTCTGATCACCCTTGAGAAGAGCTATTATTTCATCAGCTTCCTCCTCATCTATAATATCTCTGACACCGATTTCATCGACCTTATCGACCGGTATCATAACTTTCATCTCACCGATGGGAAGCTTCATAATATAATATTTCTTTTCCTCCCCGAGTATCTCACGGGATTCTATATCAACAATAGTTCCGGCCCCATGATTGGGGTAGACAACCTTATCACCGATATCAAACATTATAAAAATATCAGCTCCTCTTAATACAAACCATTTTATTCCTAACCTTTATTATACCAACAATGATTTACCCTGTCAATTTAATAAATTGCTGCCGGTATAAGAAAATTTTTCAGCTTTACGGGAAAGCATCCGGTCTATATATGTCTGTCGAGCAGCACCTGATCCCTAAGCCGCCGCAGTCCATCTTTGATCGACTGGGCCCTGACCTCACCCACACCATCGACTTCATCCAGGTCTTCCGAGCTGGCATCGACTATAGCCGAAAGATCGGTAAAATGAGCTATCAGGTTCTCTATGACCGGCATCGGCAGCCGGGGTATTTTGCGCAGAAGGCGATAACCGCGCGGTGAAATCGATAGATCCATGGAGTTGACACTCCCCCCCAGTCCCAGAGCTTTGCTGATGGTGCTGGTGGAGAGCATTTCATCTGAAGACCAGTCTGTGAGTTCCTGGAGCAGATTCTCGGCATCGGGTTTTTCCTCTTCATCTTCATATCTGATGTAATCCCTGATGAGCAGCACGCACTCCTCTCTGACATCAGTGACAAGTTCATCCAGCTGCATCTTGATCAGCCTGCCCTCAGAACCCAGCTCGGTGATATACTTCTCTATCTCCTTCTGAATTTTCAGCACCATCTCAGCTCTCTGCAGCACAGTAACGACATCAGCTATGGTAACAAGATCCTCAAACTCCAGAGCGCTGAGATTGGTCAGGGATTGATCGAGCACAGACCGATACTTATCCAGAGTCTGTACGGCCTGATTGGCTTTGGAGAGGACCACCCTGATATCCTCCACCACATGTTTTATATCACCCTTATAGAGGGTTATGATATCACGGCGTTGAGATATTGCTATGACCAGCTCATCTGTCTGTTTGGCCACCCTCTCAGCTGTTCTATGCCTTGTTCCGGTCTCATTTGAGGGGATGGAAGAATCGGGTATAATATGAGCATTTGCTATCAGAACCCTGTCCAGATCATAATTTAATATAATTGCACCGTCCATCTTGGCCAGCTCGTACAATCTGGCCGGCGTAACATCGGAATCGATCTGAAAGCCCCCGTCTACAAGATCGATCACCTCCTCGCTGTCCCCGACGACAATCAGGGCCCCGGTCTGGGCTCTCAGAATATTCTCCAGTCCGGCCCGGAATGTAGTGCCGGGAGCGATGAGGTTTAAAATGTCCATCATCTCCTGCTCATATTTATCCAATAATTACACCTCCCCAGCCACCTCTCAAATTCTTTGGCTCTATTCAGCTCTCTTCAGCCAGCGTTCTGATATAGCCGAACAGACCTGTTATGCGATCGATCTCTATTATCTCCATCTCCCGACCGGGATTGAAATCCTCCAGCCGGCTGGAAGCGGGCAGCAGCAGACCGTTAAAACCCATCTTGCGGGCCTCGATCGCCCTCCTATCGGACCGGGAAACAGCGCGAACTTCTCCTGAAAGTCCCACCTCGCCAAAGGCGGCCAGATCCGGGGGCAGAGCTATATCCAGATAGCTGGAAATAACCGAAGCTGCCAGGGCCAGATCCAGGGCGGGTTCATCTAACTGCAGCCCGCCGACCACGTTGAAATGGACATCCCTTTCAGCCAGCTCAAGCCCCAGCCTCTTATCGAGAACCGCCAGAAGCAGATCAGCCCTATCCCTGTTCAGCCCGGAGGTTATTCTGCGGGGGTGGCCATAGCCTTTTGAGCTGACCAGAGCCTGCAGTTCTACAAGTATGGTCCTGCTGCCCTCGAGAACGGGAACCACAGCGGAGCCGGAGCAGTTTTCAGGCCTGCCTTCAAGAAAAAGAGAGGAAGGATTTTTTATCTCCCGCAGTCCGCTATCTCCCATGGCAAAAACTCCCACTTCATCGGTGGCACCGAAGCGATTTTTATGAGCTTTTAGCAGCCTGTAAAAATTTGAACTCTCCTGAAAGTAGAGGACTGTATCGACCATATGCTCCATGACTTTTGGTCCTGCCAGCTGGCCTTCTTTGGTCACATGACCTATGAGAAATACGGGTATGTTCTGTTTTCTGGCCAGCTGCTGAAAAGAGGAGGTCAGCTCTCTGACCTGTGTCACACTGCCCGGTGAGGACTGATAGGAGCTATCATAGACGGTCTGGATCGAGTCCACCACGACAAAATCGTACTCCTCCTTCTGCAGATGTGAGGATATCTTCTGCCAGGAGGTAGCAGAGAGTATCTTTATCCTGCTGTGAAAAACCCCCAGCCTCTCAGCGCGGAGGGCAAGCTGATCGGCTGATTCCTCACCAGCAATGTAAAGACATCTCAATTCTTCCTCTGCCAGCATATGTGAGACCTGGAGGATCAAAGTCGATTTGCCCACACCCGGTGCACCCCCAAGAAGCACCAGAGAGCCGGCAACTATTCCCCCGCCCAATACCCTGTCAAATTCGGCCATGGCTGTGTTGAAGCGGGGAGGCCTAGCTCTCTTTTTTATATCCTCACTGAGAGCTTCAGCCGGGGGAGAATCTCCGGCAGTATCAGAGGAAGCGGAGGCTGCCTTTTCAGAATTTTTATTATATTTAATAAAGGTGTTCCAGTTGCCGCAACTGGAACACCTTCCCATCCAATTTGTGGTTTGATAACCACATTCCTGACATCTATAGATGGTCTCTGCCCGGGCCAAGAAAAACTCCCCTTCCTCTGCTCGAAAATCTGCTGGAGCAGTTAATACAAAGCTCATAACAAGTGCTTTAATTATACCATTTTACTCTTTGATTTACAAGAATCAGCCCGGGATTATATCAATCTGCAGGAGTAAAAATCAGCTCATCATTCTCCAGGTCGACTTTGATCGTATCTCCCTCTTCCAGTTCACCGGCCAGGAGTTTTTCGGAGAGGGGGTTTTCCACCATGCGTTGAATCGTTCTGCGCAGCGGTCGGGCTCCAAATTCCGGGTTATAGCCCTCTTCAGCCAGCTTGTTTTTGGCCGCTTCAGTTACCTCAATTGAGAGCTCTTTCTCATTCAATCTCTCCTCGAGTTCAGCGATCATCAGATCAGCTATCTTCTTGATGTGATCCTGGTTTAAGCCGTGGAATACTATGGTATCGTCCAGTCTGTTGAGAAATTCAGGTCTGAAGGTATTGCGCAGCTCGTCCATTACTTTTTCCTTCATCCTCTCATACTCCCTGTTCTCTTCGTCTTCAGCTGAAGGCTGAAAACCCAGACTGGTCTGTTTCTCAATGAAATCCGCTCCCACATTGGAGGTCATGATCACTATGGTGTTTTTAAAGTCCACCCTGCGGCCGTGTGTATCGGTCAGCTGACCGTCCTCTAAAATCTGCAGCAGTATATTGAATACCTCGGGATGGGCTTTCTCCACCTCATCGAACAGAACAACTGAGTAGGGCCGCCTTCTCACGGGTTCTGTCAGCTGTCCGCCCTCATCATGGCCTACATATCCAGGAGGTGAGCCGACCAGGCGGGAGACAGAATGCTTTTCCATATACTCGGACATATCGACTCTGACCATGGCATCCTCATCATCGAACATGGCCTCGGCCAGTGTGCGGGCCAGCTCAGTCTTGCCCACTCCCGTGGGGCCCAAGAACATAAAGGAACCTATGGGCCGCTGGGGATCTTTGAGGCCGGCCCTTGCTCTTCTCACCGCCTCAGAAACTGCCACAATTGCTTCATCCTGGCCTATTACACGTTTATGAAGCTCATCTTCCAGGCGCAAAAGCCTGTCCTTCTCCTTCTCCTCCAGCCTCGTCACGGGTATCCCGGTCCAGCTGGAGACTATCTCCGCCACATTTTCTGCGGTGACCGAGGCGCCGTTGGCTCCCTTTTCCTGCTGCCAGGAATTTTTCATCTCCTCCAGCTCGGATTCAAGTTCCTTCTCCCGGTCGCGAAGATCGGCCGCTTTCTCAAATTCCTGATTTTTCACAGCCGCCTCCTTCTCCTTGCGCACATCTTCAAGCTGCTGGTTCAGCTCCTTGAACTCATCCGGTCTGGTGTTGTTGTTCAATCTGACCCGGGAGGCGGCCTCATCCATCAGGTCTATGGCCTTATCAGGCAGAAATCTGTCCTGTATATAGCGGTGGGAAAGCTTTACCGAGGATTCGATGGCCTCATCGGTGATCTTCACCTTGTGATGTGCTTCATAGGCATCCCTGAGCCCCTTGAGGATATCAATTGCCTCTTCGGGTGAATTCTCCTCAACCAGAATCGATTGAAATCTGCGTTCCAGAGCTGCATCTTCCTCTATATGCTTTCTGTATTCATCGAGTGTCGTGGCTCCAATGGCCTGCAGTTCACCCCGGGCAAGTGCCGGCTTTAGAATATTGGCTGCATCTATTGCACCCTCGGCTGCCCCGGCTCCCACCAGTGTGTGAAGCTCATCGATAAAGAGGATAACATCACCGCTGTTGCGGATATCCTCCATGACTCCTTTCATCCTCTTTTCAAATTCTCCCCTGTACTTTGAGCCGGCCACAAGTGAGCTGAGATCGAGGGCAACGACTCTCTTATCTAACAGAAGATCGGGCACGTTCTCCTTGTTGATCTGTTCTGCCAGACCCTCGACGATAGCCGTTTTGCCCACACCGGGCTCACCTATAAGCACGGGATTGTTCTTGGTCCTCCTGCTCAGCACCTGGACAACACGTTCTATCTCCTTCTCGCGTCCGATAACGGGATCGAGTTTGCCTTCCTTCTCCATGGCGGTAAGATCACGGCTGTATTCATCCAGGTTTGGTGTGTCGCTCTGCTCCTGTGTGGTCTGGGAGGAGCCGCTCTGCTTGCCGCCCAGCATCTGAACGATCTTCTTTCTGATCTCGCCGGGCTCACCTCCCAGCTGGGAGATGATGCTGGCACCTACCCCCTCACCCTCACGCATAAGACCGAGAAGCAGATGTTCGGTTCCGATATAATTATGACCCAGGCGCCGGGCCTCGTCCATGGATAGATTCAACACCTTTTTTGTGCGGGGTGTCAATCCGATAGCCTGTGAACTGCTCTGCCTGTTGCTGCCCTCGCCTATTATCTCGCCTATCTTCTCCTTGACCTTCTCATAGGTCACATCGTGTTCCTGCAGAACACTGCCTGCGACACCTTCATCCTCCCTTATCAGCCCCAGCAGGATATGCTCTGTTCCTACATAATTATGCCCCAGTTCCCGGGCTGCTTCCTCAGCATATCCCAGGACCTTTCTGGCTCTTTCTGTAAAGCGCTCAAACATAAAAATACACCTCCATATTTATTTGCAGATTAAAATTCATCCAGTTCATCTCTCAAAAGGCTTGCCCGCAGCACATCCCTGCGGGTGGGGTCCATCTTCTCATCGAAGAACAGCTGCAGATGAGCAGGTCTGGTTGTGATCAAAAGCTGCAGGATCTTCTTCTGGGTCAGCTCTTTAAAAAGACCGTAATAATTGCCCAGGAGCAGCAGCGAGAGAAAATGAACTGCTTCCAGATTGTTGATCTTATAACCGTTTTTGAGAATCCCAAAAGCCCTCATGATCTTATCCTTTATCTCATATTCATTTTCTGCCAGCAATTTCTGACGCGATCTCTTCTCCTCGGCGATCACCTGTGCCAGTATGCTGTGCAGATTTTCCAGTATATCCTCTTCACTCAGCCCCAGTGTAACCTGATTGGAAAGCTGATATATACTGCCTTCGGCCCCGGTGCCCTCTCCAAATATGCCCCTGACTGTCAGACCGAATTTGCCCACACCCCCCAGGAGTTTTTCGATGCTGTCTCTCATCGTCAATCCCGGCAGATGCATCATCACAGACGCCCTCATCCCTGTACCCACATTGGTGGGACAGGCGGTGAGATAGCCTATCTCATCCGAGAAGGCATAATCGACATTCTCTTCCAGCAGATCATCAAGGCTGTCAGCTCTCTCCCAGAGGGTGTCGAGTTTATCACCGGCATCTATAAACTGCATCCTGAGGTGATCCTCTTCATTTATCATAATGCTCAGAGTCTGTTCGCTGTTGATATGAGTGGCACGGGGCCGGGAATTCTCGCTCTGTGCCCTGCTGATGAGGTGTCTTTCGATGAGAGCTTCCTTCTCCAGCAGGGTAAGCTCTTCCATATTATAGCTGATGATATCCCCGGCACAGCCCTCCAGAGCCGAGGAGATCTCCTCCCTCACAGCAAAGAGATCCTCTTTCTCCGCCTGATTTGGAAAGGGATAATCGCTCAGATTGCGTGCCAGCCTCACCCTGCTGCTTATTATAATATCCTCGCTGGCTTCACTGGCCTCAACCCAGCCGGACAGTCTGTCGGGTATCTTCCTTTTACCGTTCATCTTCATCCTCCCATCCAGCTTCCAGCTCCTCTATCTGATCTCTCAATTCTGCTGCCCTCTCAAAGTCCTCTGTTTTCACAGCTTCTTCCATCTCCGAGCGCAGCTTCGCTATCCTCCCGGCAGTGCTGGTGGCTTTGCTGCGCTCTTTGGGCGTTTTACCCTGATGCTGATTGCCCCCCTGCACCTTGCGGAGTATATATTCTACCTGATCGGAAAAATTATCATAGCAATCACCACAGCCAAAAAGCCCTGAATCGACGAATTTCTGATAGGAAAGCCCGCAGCTGCTGCAGGCTTCTTCCGCGGCGGGAGATGTTCTGGTATCGAGCATCTCGGGTTTCAATATGCCCGAGAGAAGCTGTTTGAATGAAAAAGGATCACCGCTGAAATTCAGCTGACCCGTCTTCTCAGCACATTCAGAGCAGAGATGAAGCTCCTGTTTTCTGTCATTGATTATCCGGGTCATGTGGACATTTGCATCGCGTTCTCCGCATCTCTGGCATTTCAATTTGCCTTCTCCTCCTCTTCTCCCTCTGTCTTCAGTATGACCTCCAGAATGCCCTGCATTATTCTGCTGCGCAGAAAATCCCTTTCAGGCAGCTCTATTCCCAAAACCTGCCTGTGTGTGGCTATCTCGATGAGATATTTCTCCCTTCTGGTGATTATGTCATTCTCATACAGGCGGTGCACTATATCCCGGGCATCCTGCTGGCTTACCGGCTGATTTAATCTGGAGAGGAGCTTGCGCAGTGCCTCATCTACGGAATCGATCGATACCTTGATAATCCTTATATATCCGCCGCCACCACGCTGGCTCTCCACTATATAACCTTTCTCCGGCGTAAAGCGTGTATTCAGCACATAATTTATCTGGGATGGTGCACAGTCAAACTTATCTGCCAGCTGGTTTCTTTTGATCTCAATTCTGCCCTCATCCTGACCGATGAGCTCGTTCAGATAATTTTCAATCTGATCAGAAAGACTGGCCATAGTTCCCCCTCCTTGCTTCACTGTCTGTCTTTGACTTTTTTTGACCTTAATTTAATGATAATCACTTTTAGATCATTTTGCAAGCACAAATATAGCTGTTTTGGGGCGAATTAGCCAGATATAGAGCAATTAAAACCTTCAGACGCATCCACACACCGGTTTTTCTTCACCTGCAGGCACATTAAGAAACCACCCCGGCAGGGGTGGGAGGAGTCAGGGGCAGTATATTGCAGATCGGAATAAGATATGAGCTCAGAATGCGGGCGGGAGGATATCAGAGAGGTGAGTCGAGAAACTGCAGATGCACATTGCGGTTGCGGGGGCCGTCAAATTCACAGAAAAATACACCCTGCCAGGTGCCCAGCACCAGGCTGCCATCTTCGATCGGTATGAGCTGATCTGAGCCGACTATCGTGCTCTTGATATGGGCGGGAGAATTTCCCTCCCTGTGAGTATAGCTGCCCTGGAATGGCACTATATCGTTCAATTTACTGACTATGTCCCTCCTGACCGAGCTGTCGTATGATTCATTTACTGTTACGGCAGCGGTGGTATGTGGTATGGAGACCAAAAGAGCTCCCTCTTCTATTTCAGCTCCATCGACCAGTTTTTTAAGCCGGGATGTTATTTCGATAAATTCACATTTATCTCCGGTTTCCACACTTAACTTTTCCACAATAAGCACCCCCGGGGGATATTTTATATATCAGGATAAATCGAACTTATATATCAAGCAGATATCCGATCTCCTCGGCAGTCGATTCCAGCAGATCCGGGGCCTTCTCGAGTGAGGATTTCAGATCAGCGGGTCCATCAACTATGCTGAAAAGGGAGGTTATGCCTCTTTCTCTAAATTTCTCCCGCTTCTTTTCCGGGATGCTGCCGGCCAGCACCACCACAGGCACACCGGCAGCAGAAGCCCTTTCTGCCACACCACCGATAACCTTGCCCTGAAGGCTCTGCAGGTCACAGCTGCCCTCACCGCTGATCACCAGATCAAATTCCTGCAGGAGATCGGCATAATTAAAATAATCCATGATCATATCGATGCCCGGGATAAGTTCAGCATCCAGAAAAGCCCTGAGCCCTCCTCCCAGTCCTCCGGCAGCCCCGGCTCCGGGCAGTGAGCTTATATCGATGCCCAGAAATTCCTCGAGCCGTGAGGAATAATTTCTCAATCCCTCATCGAGAGTTTTAACCTGTTTTTCGTCAGCTCCCTTCTGGGGAGCATATACGCGGGCAGCCCCTCTCTCTCCATAGAGGGGGTTATCGACATCACAGGCCACCTCAATATCTGTCCGCAGAACCCTCTCATCGAGCCCGGAGGTATCTATGCTCTTTATCCTGTTCAGGCTGGCACCACAGCCCAAAAGTTCATCACCGGATTCATCGAAAAATTTGACGCCCAGAGCGCGGGCCAGGCCCATACCTCCATCATTTGTAGCACTGCCGCCTATTCCCAGCAAAATTCTCTCCACACCCCTGTCAAGGGCATCACAGATCAATTCACCTGTGCCATATGTGGTGGTCTGCAGTGGATCAAGCTCATCTTCCTCCAGCAGCGTCAGACCTGAGGCAGCGGCCATCTCCATTACAGCCACCTCTCCACCATCCAGCAGACCATATTCAGCACTGACCGGCCGGCCCAGGGGACCTTTTACCTCAACGATAACCTTCTCTCCGGAAACTGCGGAGAGAAGGCAGTCGACAGAGCCCTCACCCCCATCGGCCAGGGGCAGAATCTCACAGGTGAAATCCCCGCCGCTTCTCTCCAGCCCCCGGGCGATAGCCCGGGCGGCCTCAGGTGCGGAAAGAGAGCCTTTAAATGAATCCGGTGAGATCAAAATACGCATATCATTCGCCTGCTTCAGGTCTCATGGTGGGAAAGAGAATTACATCCCTGATCGACTGTGAATCCGTGAGGAGCATGACAATTCTATCGACACCTATGCCCAGACCGCCTGTGGGAGGCATTCCATATTCCAGAGCTCTGATGAAATCTTCATCCATCATCTGAGCCTCTTCATCACCCTCTTCTCTCTTGGCCATCTGAGCCTCGAAGCGCCGGCGCTGTTCCTGGGGGTCATTTAACTCGGTAAAGGCATTGCCGACCTCACGACCGTATATAAAGGGTTCGAATCTATAGGTGAAATCCGGGTTTTCTTCCTTGCGCTGGGCCAGAGGTGAAACCTCCAGGGGATAATCTTTGATAAATACCGGCTGTATGAGCTCCTCCTCCACTCTTTCTTCAAACACATGATGGATAATCTCCCCTTTAGCAAGGTCCTCTTCGGGATTAAGACCGATATCATGTGCGAGCTGATAGGCTTCATCCCGATCATCGATATCGCTGAAATCTGCCCCGGTATGTTTGGCGATGGCCTCGACCATGGTCAGCCTCTGCCAGGGTGTGGAGAGATCTATCTCGGTGCCATCGTATTCAACGCTGGCTGTTCCCAGCACCTCAGAGGAGATATGCTCGATCATATTCTCCGTCAGCTCCATCATATCCTCATAATCGGAATAAGCTTGATAGAGCTCCATCATGGTAAATTCCGGATTGTGTTTATAGGACATACCTTCATTGCGGAAATTGCGGTTGATCTCGAAGACCTTTTCCATGCCGCCGACTATTAGGCGTTTGAGATAGAGTTCGGGGGCTATGCGCAGATAGAGCTCCATATCCAGAGCATTATGATGGGTTATGAAGGGCCGGGCATTCGCCCCGCCGGCGATGGGATGCATCATGGGGGTTTCGACCTCTAAAAAACCTTTTTCCTCCAGATAATCCCTCATGGCCCTTATTATCTGACTTCTCTTCACAAAAGTATCCCTGACTCCGGGATTTACTATCAGATCCAGATACCGCCTCCTGTATCTGAGATCTTTATCTTTAAGGCCGTGAAATTTCTCCGGAAGGGGGCGAAGGGATTTTGTCAGCAGCTTAAACTCCTCCACCTTAACAGTCGTCTCGCCCCGGTTTGTCCTGAAAACCTCACCTTCCAGGCCGATTATATCGCCGATATCTAGATCCTGGAAGAGATTATAATCCTTCTCTCCCAGAAGATCATATTTGAGATAGAGCTGTATTCTTCCGCTAAAATCCTGCAGATCGGCAAAACTGGCCTTGCCGTGGCTCCTCAGGGCCATAAGCCGTCCCGCCAGAGAAACTCTCTCACCCTCATATTCTGCAAAATTCGAGATTATATCTTCAGCATTATGGTCGGGCTCATATTTTTCGGCATAGGGATCTATATCTTCCTCTCTCAGCTCATCCAGATGCTTCTGTCTTTCAGCTCTCAATTTATGCAGTTCTTCCCGGCTTTCATCTTCAGACATATCTTCCACCTCTTCCCTGCTGAATTGTATGCAATTTTGGGGTCTATCTCATCTGAGCTGTTCGCTCCGTATTTATCTCTGATATCTGACTTTCCGGGCTAAGCTTTGATGGAGAGTATTCTGTACTCCACTGTTCCCTCCGGGGTCTCGACCTCAACTTCATCACCGATAGAATTTCCGATCACAGCTTTGCCGATGGGAGACTGATTGGAGATTTTATTCTGCAGGGGATCTGCCTCAGCACTGCCCACAAGTGTATAGGTGTAGACTTCTTCAGTGCCGAGCTCCTTCAGCTCCACAGCATTGCCCACATTTACAGTGTGATTGTTTATCTCATCTTTCTTAACGACCCGGGCATTTTCCAGCATCTTCTCCAGCTTTTTAATCCTGCCTTCCACAAAGGCCTGTTCATTTTTGGCTTCATCGTATTCAGCATTTTCACTTATATCACCATAATCACGGGCGATTTTGATCTTCTCGGCCACTTCTTTTCTCTTTTCCTCTTTGAGATGTCTCAATTCCTCTTCCAGCTCTTCATAACCTTCCTCGGTCAATAGGATTTCATCTGACATAAGATCATACTCCTTTTTCCTGTTTTTTGATAGATCTGTGCAAGATCTGTGCAGCAGAAGATCTCCTGCAGAGAATTTTCAGATTATATCTCTTTACAATTGCTTTTCATTATATGGCAACTTCCATTACTTGTCAAGAGATATTTATATTATCTGGCTTAACTGCAGCGATCAGACAGTTTTTGCAGATATTCACCTAGAATATCTGCAACCTCATCCCTGTTTCCGGCCCGGTTGATTCTCTCCTTTATCTCGCTGCAGCAGGGAAGGCCCTTGATATACCAGGAGAGGTGTTTGCGCATCAGGGGTATGGCCCTCTCCTCCCCATAATATTCTATAGCACTCTCCATATGATCCAGTGCCTGATCAATTCTGGACCTGAAATCAGGCGGGGGAATGTCCCTCTCATGTTCGAGATAGGCCCTGCTGCGGCTCACCAGCCAGGGATTGCCCTGCATACCCCGGGCCAGCATAACGGCCTCACAGCCGGTCTCCTGCTGCATATCAGCCGCATCTTCAGGGGTAAATATATCACCACTGCCCACAACAGGTATATCCAGGTTCTTAACAGCCCGGGCAATAACGTCCCGGTCTGCCCTGCCCTCGTAGAACTGCTCCCTGCTGCGAGCATGAATGCTCACACCATCAAGCCCACTTTCCTGCAGCCGCCGGCCCAGGGCGACACAGCTTATTTCACCTTCATTAAAACCCTTTCTCATCTTCACCGTCAGCGGAACTGAGATGCAGTTTTTGACGGTCTTTACGATCTTCTCTGCCAGCTCATAATCCTGCAGAAGTGCCGCACCTGCTCCTGTTTTGGTGACTTTGGGGGCCGGACAGCACATATTTATATCTATAATATCCGGAGTGTATTCTTCCTGCAGTATTGCCGCCGCCTTCCCCATTATCTCAGGTTCAGAGCCGAATATCTGTACACCTATCAGACCTCCCCGCCGGGAAAAGTCAACGAGTTTTTTGGTTCTGACATTTCCCTGGACCAGACCGTGGCTGCTTACCATCTCGGTAAAACAGAGCTCTGCTCCGTGTTCACGGAGAATCTGACGGAAGGGAAAATCGGTCACCCCTGCCATAGGAGCGGTTATTATGGGAGAAATAAATTCAAGATCACCTATCTTAACCATCTTCTTCACCAGCCTCCGCTTCAGTGTCAATATCTCCTGCCAGAAGTCTGAAACTCTCCTGTCCGCTCTCGACTATCAGCTCCCCTCTATTCGAGAGATCAACAACCCTTCCCTGCTTCATATCTCCTCCCCGTCTGAATTTTATCCTTCTGTCAACTATATCGAGCCTGTCAACCCAGTCCTCCCTCATCTCATCTTCCTCCTGCGGTCGGGATAACCTGTCACAATAATTGTGAAATCTCACCGCCAGCTCCTGCATCAGGATGACAGGAGATGGAGCTGAGCCTCCCTCCAGATAGAGTGAGGTAGCCTTATTCTGCAGCTGTGAGGGAAATGAGACCATATGGGTATTTATACCCATGCCGACAATCACATATTTGCCGCCATCAGAAGAGGTTATAAGCTCGCTTAAAATTCCTGCCACCTTGCTGCCGGAAAGCAGTATATCATTGGGCCATTTCAGCCCGGGGCTGTAACCCAGCTCCTCCAGTGCACCGTGTGCGGACAGAGCCGAAATAACTGTGAAGAGATAGAGCCTTTCCGCCGGAATATCTAATTTTAACAGGAGTGAGAAATACAGGCCTTCATCCGGCGGAGAATACCAGCCACGACCTCTCCTTCCCCGACCGGCAGTCTGTTCGCCGGCCAGGAGCAGAAAAGGCGGCTCAATCACACCGGCTTTGATCCGCTCTTTTAAAAGCGCATTGGTGGACTCCAGCACCGGCACAAACTCAAAGGCGAGATCTTCCCAGATCTCGCTCAGCTTTCTCTGCATCTTTTCTATTTTGGCTTCCGTCCACAGTTTGCTTTTCATAGTTTGATAATTCACCCTTGCCCAGCGCGACTATTTACAGCTTTAATTGACTTGCCAAACACATTATAATATAATTTTAAGTGTGAAGCAACTTCGAAAAAAATCCGGGCAAAAGGTATTTACAATCGCAAACCAATAAGAGAAAGGATGGTGAGGTGAATGCTGAAAAGAGATTATGTTAGCTCTGTTATTTTTATGGTCATGATCTTTGCTGTCACCATGCTTTTAAGCGGTTCTGCCCTTGCTCAGGAGGAGCTGGATTTAAGTCAGAACTTCGTGGCCGATATTGCCGATGAAGTGGAAAAGGGAGTTGTCATGATAGATACTGTAGAAGAAGTCGAGAGAAGAAGCCCCTTCGCCGAAGAGGATATCTTCCGCTATTTCTTCCCCGATTGGCATGAAGAATTTGAGGAAAGAGAACCTGATGAGCCCTACACACGCGAGGGAATAGGCAGCGGCTTTATTGCCACTGAAGATGGGCATATAGTCACAAATGAGCATGTGGTCGCCGGCGCCGATACAGTTATGGTCACCATCAGGGATTTTGAGGAGCAGCAGGAAGCCGAGTTGATCTGGTCTGACCGCAGCCTGGATCTGGCCGTTCTCCAGGTTGATACCGATGAGGAACTTGAACCCCTGCCTCTGGGCGATTCGGATGATATCAGACAGGGAAACTGGGCTATAGCCATCGGCAATCCGGTGGGTCTGGATTATACCGTAACACTCGGCGTGATAAGTGCTCTGGAGCGCCCCATCGATGTGCCAACACGTGAAGGCCAGATCAGAAGATACAGCAATCTCATCCAGACCGATGCGGCCATCAATCCCGGAAACAGCGGTGGACCTCTGGTCAATATCGAAGGTGAGGTCATAGGGATCAATACCGCAGTGGCCACCCGGGCTCAGGGTATAGGTTTTGCCATCCCTATCAATGAGGTTAAGTTTGCCCTGGAGGATATTCAGGAATACGGTGAAGTCCGCACACCCTGGCTGGGAGTCTATTATCGAGGTATCACAGAGGAAATTCAGAGCTATTTTGACCTGGAGGATGATACCGGTATAATAATCACAGATGTGATGGAGGGAAGTCCTGCAGATAAAGCCGGGCTCCAGCCCTATGATGTGGTAAGAGAGCTGGATCGCGAGAGAATAGAGACAGTCGATGATTTCGCCGGTGCTATCAGAGAGAAAGAGGTCGGTGAGGAGATTATGCTGAATATAATCCGTGATGGATCACCTGAGTTGATCGTTGCTGAACTGGGACAGGTGCCCGACCAGATCCAGGATCAATAAAGTCAGCAGACAGATAAGTGGTGATTAAACACCATTAAATACATTAAATGCCAGAAGCTCCCGCCGCCTGTCTGTCAGGCGGCGGGAGCCTTTTTAATTGCTGATTAATTTACATCACATTCAAAATACAATCAGATCCCAGTGATCAAAGACCTCATCGATTTACGCTAACCGCGGGCTGGCTTGCATTTCTCAGGAATCTTGACCAGGTCGTAGCCCAGAAGCATTACCGACAGATAGGCGTAGAGTGGAATCATGCCGGCCTGTGAAATCACGGCAGAAGGCACGGTGGCCACCAGAGGCACTCCGAATAGAGTGTTCTGAAAATAGGGCACCAGGATTATGGCTGTCAAGATCTGAGTGACGCCAATAGCTATCAGCAGGTTCTTAAATCCTTTCCTGCCGGAGAAGAGATAGCATACAAAAAGTCCCGGCAGAAAACCTGTTAGAAATGAAGTTGCCGTGAAATGAGGCATATATGCTCCCATTGGACTGATAAAAAACCCTATCAGATCGGAAAGTGCCCCCACGATTCCTCCGGCCAGAGGACCAAAAGCTATACCGGCAAAAACTATGGGAAGGCCTCCCAGACCTATCCTGATTCCCTCCACCCCGCCCAGGGCTATTCTCAGGCTCAAAAAGCGGGTAAAGACGATGCTTAGTGCGATCAGAAGAGAAACATAAACGAGCCGCTGGGTGGAGAATTTCATCTATTTGCACACCCCCTTTCTCTCTGGTCCATGGCAGATAACCCTGGCACCAAAGAGAAAGGCCCTTTGGTGACAGCGGACGCAATGGCTGTACCGCAGCCCTCGGGCATTTCGTCTCCAGGCGACGTCCCATCCCAGAGCACTAACACGCACAGCCATTTACTCTGCCACTTGACAAAATTGTAACACATTTTGTCATTATTTGCAATGGCAGCAGACTGTTTTCAAACGGTGTTCAGGCAAAATCCACCTCATCCTTTACCATATCAGGAATCTCCTCTTCTTCAATCAAATCTTTCATGCTGGCAATATCATCGGCAATGACCCGATCTTCTTCCAGCCGGGGAACCACTTCTCTTATCCTCCCAAAAACCCTGCCGGTGGCAGATGCCAGATCATCTGCCGGGTATTCTGTGCGCATATCTACAGCCTGGGCCGAGGTCACAAATTCTATGGCGATGATATTTTTCAGATTATCGGTTATACGTTTCAGCTTGCGGGCGCTGATCGCTCCCATACTGACGTGATCCTCCTGATTTGCTGAGGTCGGTATAGAATCTGTGGAAGCGGGTGAGGTCAGCATCTTATTCTCTCCCACCAGTGAGGCTGATGTATACTGAGCTATCATATATCCCGAATTTAAACCACCATGCTCTGCCAGAAACATGGGAAGATCATTATTCAGGGCTCCATCGACAATCCTGAAAACCCTTCTCTCGGATATATTGCCCAGTTCAGACAGCGCCATGGCCAGATAATCGAGTGTGAGGGCCAGGGGCTGACCGTGAAAATTGCCGCCTGATATAATCTCATCTCGATCCGGAAAGAGCAGGGGGTTATCTGTGGCAGAGTTGACCTCGCGGCTTATCGTCTCTCTGACGTGATTGTAAGCATCTCTGCTGGCTCCGTGTACCTGAGGGGCACAGCGCAGAGAATAAGCATCCTGCACCCTGTCATCGCGTTTTTCCAGGACTAAAGAGCTGTCGGCGAGCAGATTGTAAAGGTTGGCAGCCACCCGCTTCTGTCCCGGGTGTGGTCTAACCTCATGGATGGCGCTTTTGAAAGGTGCAAGTATTCCCAGAAGCCCTTCCATGGAAAGCCCCAGGGCAATATCAGCATGCTGCAGAAGACTGCGGGCATCGATCAGGGCCAGGCAGGCAATGGCTGTCATCATCTGTGTGCCGTTTATCAGCGCCAGCCCCTCTTTGCTGTCAGGTGTGACAGGCGAGAGATTGCAGCGGGCCAGAGCCTTATCACCGGGCATCTCCTCACCATCTATCTCAGCTCTGCCCTCTCCCATAAGGACCAGAGCCATATGAGCAAGTGGGGCCAGATCACCACTTGCACCGAGTGAACCCTGTGAGGGTATTACAGGATGCACTCCTCTGTTTAACATATCGACAAGCAGCTGCAGGGTCTCACACCTTATGCCTGAATGACCCCGGGCAAGAGCATTTATTCTCAGCAGCATGGTCGCCCGCACCACCTCCCGGGGCAGAGATTCCCCCGTGCCGGCAGCATGGCTGCGTATCAGATTTTCCTGCAGCTTGAGAACTTCCTGGGGTGATATGCGGGTGTCACTGAAGCGCCCGAAGCCTGTTGTTATGCCATAGCAGATGCGGTTCTCATCCACAACTCTCTCCACCTGCCGGCGCGCTTTTTTTACATCCTCAACGGCAGATTCCGCCAGAGCTACTTCCTCATTATCCCGGGCGACCCGCCCCACTTCCTCAATGCTCAATTCTTTGCCATTGATCTCTATCATAAATAACTCCCCCCGTTTTTGTTCTGTTGCCGGATTAAATCAATAAAGGGATGCGACCGTAAAGCCGCATCCCTCATCTGCACTGGCTATTATATTTTGCAAAAAGCAGAGCGAGAATCTGCTCATCACTGGCTTCTCCTCACTTGATATGCAGGGCAGCTTTAGACCGGGATGAGCATCAGTGGCCCGGCACAGACCCTGTTTCTTTGCCCCTGTCGGTTCGGGGCAGATCAGGCAGTTCTTCTTCCTCCCCGGCCTCACTCTCTTCCGCTTCATCGGTCTCGGGTTCTTCCAGTTCTTCACCCTCTATCAGTTTCTGGATTTGATCTGCATTGAGTGTCTCGTGTTTTTTCAGATTTACAACTATTCTCTCCACTATATCCGAGTTCTCCTTGAGCAGGTCCTTGGCCTTGCGGTGACACTGCTCAATTATGGAGCTGATCTCCTTATCTATCTCGGAGGCAACTTCCTCACTGTAGTTTCTGCGGGTGGAAAGATCTCTGCCCAGAAAGACCTGACCATCTTCCTTATCCCCCAGTGTTAGAGGGCCGAGCTTCTCGCTCATACCGTACTGGGTTATCATCGCCCGGACTATCTTCGTGGCTCTCTCCAGGTCATTCTGTGCTCCGGTGGAAATATCCTCCAGGAACAGCTCCTCTGCCACCCGGCCACCGAGCAGGGCGGTGACTCTGTCCAAAAGCTCCCGCTTGGTCATGAAGTTTTTGTCATCCTCGGGGAGGGGAATGGTAAAACCACCCGCGCCACCTCGGGGAATTATGGACACTTTGTGTGTCCTGTCGGCATGCTCTAATAGCTCACCCAGAAGAGCATGGCCTGTCTCATGATGGGCCACCAGATTTCTCTCCTCTTCGGAGATAACCCGGCTCTTCTTGGCAGGTCCGGCTATGACCCTGTCCACAGCATCATCGAACTCGGTCATCTCGATAACATCCTTGCCCCGCCGGGCGGAGAGAATGGCAGCTTCATTGGCCAAATTCTCCATATCGGCACCTGTAAAACCGGGTGTGCGCTTGGCCAGAATCTCGGTATCGACGTTATCTGCAACAGGTTTATCCTTGAGGTGAATTTCCAGAATCAATCTTCTGCCCCTCACATCCGGTTTGTCGACAACGACCTGTCGGTCGAATCGTCCAGGTCTGAGCAGGGCTGGATCGAGCACATCAGGGCGGTTGGTGGCCCCCATGAGGATTATTCCCTCATTGGGCTCAAAACCATCCATCTCATTTAAGAGCTGATTTAGGGTCTGTTCCCTCTCATCGTGGCCTCCGCCCACACCGGCACCGCGCTGTCTTCCTACAGAGTCAAGCTCGTCGACGAAGATAATACAGGGGGAGTTCTCCTTGCCCTTTTCGAAGAGATCACGGACCCTTGAAGCACCAACACCCACAAACATCTCAACAAAATCAGAGCCGCTGATGAAGAAGAAAGGCACACCGGCCTCTCCGGCTACTGCTCTGGCCATGAGTGTCTTTCCGGTGCCGGGCGGGCCTACCAGCAGTATGCCCTTGGGCACCTCTGCCCCCAGACGGGAAAACTTGCGGGGGTTTTTGAGAAACTCCACAACTTCCTGGAGCTCCTCTTTAACCTCCTCATAATTGGCAACATCATCGAATGTTACATCTTTATCCTGTTCCTGCATCTGATTTGCTTTGCTCTTGCCGAAGGACATCATCTTGCCTCCGCCGCCCTGCATTCTCTGCATGATGAATATCCAGGCAATTATGAGAATACCTATAGGCAGCATATAGCCCAGAATATTCAGCCACCAGGGCGCTGAGGGCTCAGGTTCGGTGGAAATTTCCACATTTTGAGCGCGCAGTGTCTGCAGAAGGTAAGGTGTATCTTCAGGAGGAACATCAACTTCAAACTCCCGGCCCTCAAAAGTACCCTCAACCCTCTCGCTTCCAATTATTGTCACACTATCGATATTACCGGCCTCTACCTGTCTGATCAGCTCCGAATAGGTAAACTCCTCGATCTCCTGAGGTCCCTGCTGCATGAAAAATTGAGCAACGAGGATGGAGAGCGCGATCAGCAGCAGATAAAAACCGATATTCTTTGCAAATTTATTCAAATGCGCTTACCTCCTCTCTGACCTTTAAAAAAGACAGCTGTGAAGTTGCGAATATACATTTTGATATTATACCATATGATTGCGGCTTTGTAAAAATAAATCAGCTGTATTTTTCTTCCTTTAAAACACCTATACAGGGCAGATTGCGGTACTTTTCGGCATAATCCAGCCCATATCCCACCACAAATTTGTTGGGAATCTCAAAACCATTAAAATCAACCTGCACATGTTTGTAATCCCTGCGTTCCGGCTTATCGAGCAGTGTGGCCACCTTTATGCTGGCAGGATTTCTGGTCTCCAGCATATTGATCACATTTTTGAGTGTTAAACCGGTATCTATTATATCCTCAATGATGAGGACATTCTTTCCGGTGATATCATCCTCAAGATCCTTTATAATTCTCACCGTGCCGCTGGATTCTGTGCCGGCATAGCTCGATACTTCCATAAAATCAAAGGTTACGGGCAGATTGATATGCTGGGAGAGATCTGCCATGAACATAACAGCCCCACGCAGTATGCATATCAGCCTCAGCTCTGTGCCCTCCTGGTAGGAATCCGTTATCTCCTCGCCCATCTCCTTTATCCTCTGCTGCAGCTCCTCTTCATCGATTATCACTTCAGCTATATCTTTTTCGATAATATCAAGAGACATATGGATTACTCCTCTCCTTGGGGTAAATAGTCGATCAGTAGAGTTTCGGACGTGCTGCTTTTGATCTTAAAACGATCATCACATCTAAAGCCTGCCACCCAGAGGATGAAATCAGCGCTGTCGACTATGAGCGGGATTCTATCCCTCTTATGTCCGGGAACTTTTTCATCAATAAAAAAATCCTTTATCTTTTTTGTGCCGCTCATGCCCAGAGGCTGAAATCTATCCCCATCCCTGCGGTTTCTGACCTTGAGTGGCCAGCTTATCTTTTCATTATCCAGCAGAGCGGTGTTTTCCTTTCGGGCAATCTCCTTCCAGTTATCCGGCAGCTTTTTCTGCTGAAATCTCAAAAAATCGCCGGTGGGAAGCTCAAGCTCACAGGGCTCACTCACCACAGAGGAAAATTCTCCAGACTGCTGGTTTTTCTGCTGCCAGAATTTATCCCGGAACGATATTATTCCATATTCCTCTCTGACGGTTATACCTCCGGGCAGGTGAAAATCCCTGCCTCCTCTCTCATCTTCATGCTCCTCTACTATCTTCTCGATGATTTCAAAATGGTCTCTGTAAAAACCCTCGGTCGATCCCAGCAATCTTCTGATTATTGCCCGCCACAATCTCCGGCGCAGCACAGGATCCAGTTCATCAAGAGAGGCAATCTCCAGATCAATTCTGTGCTGTCCTATCACCTCGGCCTCACCGGCAAAAAAATCTTCGGCCAGACCCTGCAGATATCGGTCCTCCTCTCTGATGAGCTCGGCAGTTGAATTTAAAACCGATATCAGCTCCGGGTTGAAATTATTCTCCAGATAGGGTATCAGCTCCTGTCTTATTCTGTTGCGGTCATAATCTGTGGAAAAATTGCTGCTATCTATCCGCGGCTCAAGGGAGCGGTCCTGGCAGTATCTCTCCAGCTCCTCCTTGCGAAATATGAGAAGAGGCCGGACAAAGGGCACTCCCCTGAAATGGGTAAGGGGGGATATGCCTCCGAGCCCCCTCATACCCGCCCCGCGCATGAGATTGAACAGAACTGTCTCAGCCCTATCATCAGCATGGTGGCCGAAAACGACTGCATCCATATCATGCTCTCTGGCATATTTGTAGAGCAGAGATAAACGAATATCTCTGGCGGTATCCTCCAGACTTCCACCTCTTTTCTGTCTGGCTTTTTCCACATCGATCCTCTCCTGCCAGCATTCAATACCCCGCTTATGGCATTCCTCTGCCACAAATTCGGCCTCTGCGGCAGAAGACTGGCGCAGGGCATGGTCGAGGTGAAAGACCGCTATCTTCAGCTCCCACTCCTCCTGCAGACGATCGAAAATATCGAGAAGGGCAAGAGAATCAGGACCACCGGATACAGCCAGCAGCAGCTCATCCCGGGGGGAGATCAGCTTTTCCTCATCACAGTACTCTTTGCACCTCTCCAGCAGATTCAAGGATACTCCCTCCGTTCGTTTCCTCAACTTCTATTTCTATAAAGTTAGTGATTCTCCTGCCTTAAAGATAGTCCCATTTTTCCTGCCGGCAGAGATTCAGAGATAAGCCCGTAGAGCACCCCGCGATCGCTGACTTTAAGGGTATCGAGATCCGCCTCTTCCATAAAAGCCAGCAGTATCAAAGCCCCGGCCAGAATCACATCGGCTCTGCCGGGTGCAAGCCCGGTAACTCCTTTGCGCTGAGGAAGCTTCATCCCTGCCAGCCTCCCAACAATTTTTTCAACTTCTTTAAAGCCGAGTTTGAAGTCCTCTATCTCCTCCGGCCGATACCGGCTCATCTCGAGTTTTACAGCGGCCAGAGTTGTTATGGTACCGCCCACACCGAATACTCCGGCTGCATTACCGGACTGTAAACGGGGGAGATCGAGCTCTGAAAATATCCCCCTACCAGCATCTCTGATAACTTCACAGGTGGAAGCGGGGAATTCACGGGCGGGGTCATCGACATATCTTTCTGTAAATCTGACCGCCCCGACTTTCCGGCTCAAAGCCTTTGCATTTTCAGCACCACCTTCAAATATGATCTCGGTGCTGCCGCCCCCGATATCTATCACCAGACCGACCCGGCGGTTCTTTCTGCTTGCAACACCCTTCAGTATCAGTTCGGCCTCCCTCTCCCCCGTTATAACATCAACGGGGATCTCCAGCTCCTCTCTGACCCTATCCAGAAACCGCGAGGAGTTATTTACCTCTCTCAGAGCACTTGTGCCCACCGCTGCAATTTTGCTCACATCCGCTTTTTCGATTCTCTTTTTAAAATCAGACAAAACCGCAAATGTTCGGGACAGAGCAGAATCACTTAAATTGCCGCTGGAATCAACCCCTGCGGCCAGACGCGTTATTTGCAGACCATGATCACGGGAAACGATTCTGTCACCCTGCCTGCCGGCAATCAGCATCCGGCAGGAATTGCTCCCTATATCTATAGCCGCTGCACTTTTCCCGTTCATGCTATCACCTCTATTCACCTCAGCAGAGCCTCCCATCTAAACTGCAGCATCTGCGGCAGAGCCAGGGCCTATTCAGCAGGGCTGCTGTCCTCTCACCGGCGGGGTTTTCTCCACCGGCCATAAAATGGGCAAAATGGGCATGAAGACACTTGAGCCCGGAGCTGGTTCTGATGCCGGCAACGCCTGAATGCCTGAGGGTTTTGAGCGCATCATCTGAGAGGGCTTTCACACCCTCCCAGTCATCTTCACACATCAATTCCCGGCGGCGGCGGGCATAATTTTTGTGAGCTGCCTCCATCCTCCTGCCGAAAATACCGTTCTCCTTTTCTCGACGGGTCAATTCTGCCAGAAGCCCCCTGTCCTCAAGACGGGATATTCTGTCATTCAACTCGGGACAGCTCAGCCAGTAAATCGTGGGAAAGACGTTCTCCCCTCTAAAGGGATGAACCAGCAGAAGCTGGGGAAAGCCGGCGGAACACCTCCTGACAATCGCCAGTGCATTTTCCGGTTCTCTGCCCAGCTGCCCGGAGATAATGTGCTTTTCCCGCTCGGAAATAGTGTTTTTACTGTGATCCATACAGCCTTTTTTTCTTTTCATCTGCCGCTTAAATCCTCCTGTGATATGCTCACTCATGAAAAAAAACACCCTCTTGATGAGGATGTTAAAGAAAAACTCCTGCCTATCCGGATCTATATAACAGGAATTTTATCTTTGGAATGATGGGATAGATAATTGCCAGCAATTAATTCTCGGAATTGGCCTGTCTATCCTTTATATCTTTCTGCCTGTCACTGCTCTGCTGCAGAAACTCCTCCATCTTTTCCTCAAAGGATTTCTTGGGGGCGTGATCTCTGCGGTCGGAAGGATCATCCAGCTGTTTAATGGAGAGTCCGATCTTGCCATCATCATCGATGTTGATGACCTTGACCTTGATCTCCTCACCTTTTTTCACATAGTTGGAAATATCCTTCACATAAGAATTGGCAATCTCAGAAATATGGACCAGACCGGTCTCTCCCCCTGGCAGCTCAACAAAAGCACCAAAATCTGTAATACCTGTAACTTCACCTTTCACGGTGGCTCCTTCTTCAATGGACATGCTTTATAAACTCCTCCTCAGAGTGATAATATTGATTTAATTATACCCTAACACAGCCACACTGTCAAACGCAACTGAATTCACAAATTCCACTGACCTCTTTACATCTGCCGGTCAATTCCCCCTTTCCTCGTCTTCTTCCACCTCATAGGGCAGAAAAAGCTCCTCCCCGGGGCGGACAAGTCCCAGCCTGCGCCGGGCTATTCGCTCAATATATTCAGGGTCATCAAGTCTTTCGACTTCCAGCTCCAGCTCCTGCTGTTTTTCTTCAGCTTCATCCAGCTCCTGCTGCAGCCGCTCGACCTCGGATTCCAGCCTTCTTATCTGCATGAAATTGCCGACCATATGGTAGAGCGAGAAAAAAACTATTACAGCTATCACCAGGGGCAACAATCTCCTCAGAAACATATCTCTGATATTACCATCTCTCATAGCAGACCCCCCGGCCATAAATTGCAAATAAATCATTATCTACTGCCTTAAATACAATTCTACACCGGAGCGATAATTCCTTCTTATCCGGAGGCCAATTTTGCCTCAAATCTTTTTGGCCTCCGGAAAAGAGCGCTCTATTCCATCAGATCAGCGTAGAATATGGACTCTTCGGTTTCAGGATCGAATACATGCATATTGCTCTGGGTGACCGCCAGCTTGATCTTATCACCGACTTCAGCATCACTATCAGCTTCGACCCTGGCCACCATTTCATGTTCACCGGAGTTTATATACAGATATATCTCCGAACCCATCGGTTCCACAACTTCGACTTCCGCATCGAAGGAGTTTTCCTCTTTTACATCAACTTCCTGGGTTATAGTGGCGTCATTTAAATCCTCAGGCCTGATGCCAAAAACTACCTCCTGGCCGGCATAATTATGGATATCGGGATTCTTCTCCACCAGCTCATCATCAAGTTTTATCTTAAAGGCCCCGTTGCCCTCCACGAAGAGATCGCCATTTTCTTTGACCAGATTGGCATCGGTGAAGTTCATGGCCGGGCTGCCTATAAAGC
>CAYXAK010000014.1:29197-33013 GCA_964462585.1 uncultured Halanaerobiaceae bacterium | reverse complement strand
CCGTGCTGGAACAGAACTGCCTGCATGAAAAGTGCGATCAGCAGTGCCGGAAAGACTTTCCAGCCCAGCAGTATGCCGGCAATGCCATTTAGAATAAGATGAACGCTGCTGGGACCCAGGGGCAGATGTATCAGTGAGGCCACAAATAAAGCCGCACTCACTATGGCCACCTCCGGTATCTGATCCTCACTTAAATTTTTCAATCCCACCGCCACACCTACAGCACCGGCCCCCATACCGGCCAGAAGAACCTGTGCGGACAGAATTCCTTCCGAGATATGAATGATTATCCCTCCTAACACGTATTGCACGTTAAGCCTGCAGCCTTATCCGGTTAAAATCTCCACTTTAAATTTACCAAAATTAAAAACCCCACCTTCAATGACAGAGGTGGGGATAATTAGCATATAATAATTAAACCCTCAATCTGGCAAGAGAGCACCTGAATTGAGGGTAATTACGCAGGCGGTATACAGCAGATACAGCATAAAGCCTGCACTAATTACCTACCTTTCCTGCCATCGAAGAAACAGTAGGCTTATGACCAGGCAGGTCTCCTGACTTCCGGTTCAGCTCCGGATTCAACCTTCCCCGAATATTTTATGATATTCAGGTGGTATATGAATCCTCCTGCACCGGTTACAGTGGCGGGCCCGTTCAGGTTTTGCACCTGATTCCCTATTCTCCCCCGGCCGTGGCCGGAGGCACCTGATCACTCGCACTATATATTGAATTTTTTGAGCAAATAACTATCCTGCCAAAAACTATCTTATATATCTCTCTAATATATTATTAAGGATAACCTCACACAATCCTCCCCGACTTATGATTTATTTTGCAGCTCCCCGCTGAAAGATAGAGGGAGCAGCCGGGATATCAAATTCGGCCTTATCTAAAAATAATAGCTGAGACCGACACCCGCTCCCGCCCCGAAATCATCGCCATCATAGCTCAGATTGCTCTCAACTCTGAGCTCAAAACCGCCGCCCAGCTCGCTGATATAAAAAGGGGTGAGGGCCAGAATATTTTCTCCTGATGAACCTATCAGAGCGGCTCCAGCCCGGCTGAAGGGATCAAGTTCTACCGTGAGGCTGGCCACCAGGAGATCGTAGATACTCAATTCACCGATCTCTCCCGGCGTTTCAGGCTCAGTGCCTGACGCGTTTCCATTTTCTTCGTTGCTGATATCCGCTTCACCGCCAGTTAACATCATTCCATCCGTCATCTGCAGGAAAAACACCTCCCCCAGATCCCTCTGCAAAAAGCGGAGATATTCGGCCTGCAGAAAGACAGGTCTCGTATCGTATTCAGGGCCTATCTCCCAGCTGTAATCAAGCCCCAGCTGTGCCAGATAATCATCACTGCTGTTATCTTCCAGCCTGTAATAGCCAGCAGAACCGTATATACCGGCATCCCCTATATCTCCGCTGTAGGTAAGACCGGCTCTTATCAGATTGTCCTCAATTATTCTTACAGGCTGATAGGCGGCATTAAAACTCATATCATGACCGACACGGGGCAGTCTGAGCCGGGCTCCATATCCCAGCTCATCCAGCCGGTCGACAAATTCCCCCGGGAATTCAGCCACCAGCTGCAGGCTTCTGCCCTGGCCAAGTGAATGAAAATAGCGGACACCATCGATCTCCGGTGTCAGTGTCTCCTCGGCCACACCCTCTATGCCGAAGCCGAAATCAAAGGGATTGATCATGGCCCCATAGGACCAGGAGACCGGCTGACGCCCCAGTGTGATATGCCCATTATCCCGGCGCTGGCGCAGATATAAGTATTTTACACCGAGATCGGCATCATCGGGACGGAGTGAACCCCGCAGAACCAGCCTGGATTCGAGATTTCTGGCCTGAGGCAGATAGAGCTCCAGCTCACCTCTGCCGGAATAGGTGCCCTCCAACTCATCAATATAGCTTAAGCCTGTGGTGATTTCCATCTCACCGCCGATCTCAACGGCCTCGACCACCTCGCCCATAGAGCTGAAAAACAACAGCAGGATCAGAAAGATCAAAGACAGATATCCCCTCTTTCCGGACATCACTATCACCCCTTCACTCCGGGCTGTAATCTCAACTAAATATCCTGAAAATAGTCATCTTCCACATAGTCCTGGCGTGTATCCCGGCGGAAGCTCTCATCTGTCTCCTCCTCGCTCTCTTCCAGGTCACCCCCGCTCTCTCTATCCTCCAGTTCTCTTTCTATATCATTGAGGCGATTTATTATCTCCTCCAGCTGAAAGTAGAGATCATCCTGTTCCATATCAAGCTGTTCCAGCACCTTTTCCAGTTCAATCCTGCCATCACGGACCATATATACAAGCGATCTTTCCTCTCTCATCATCTTACACGCTCCCGGGGGAGCTTTCCTCCTTTCTCGTATTATTTATTATCATTATATAAAGATTTTTATAGTTTTCCGTAATAATACCTCTCAAATTCCCTCTCTGTTTATACTTTCTGCAGAGGCTGTGCATTCTCCTCCCTCGCATATTAACGGGGGGATGACAAAATCATCTCAATGAGTTATAATATATAGCGATGGTGAAATTAAAAATATTAATATAGCATTTAAACAATTTAAGAAAAGAAAGGAGCTTTCTAATATATGATGGCTTCTATCAAAAATAAAATAGGACAGCTGCAGTGGAAATTCCTGCTGCTGCTCTCAGGCGGCTATATGGGCTCTTTTTTGAGCATACAGGGCATACAGGCGCTTATGCCTTTTCTGCGCAGGGAGTTCGGCATCACCAGAACCCAGGCCGGGCTCTATTCCACCTTTCTCTTCACCACAGCAACGATCATCGCTCTCTTCAGCGGCAGCATAGTGGACAGAATAGGCTCCCGCACCAGCCTGCTTTTCGGCGTCTACAGCATGGGAATTCTCATGCTGGCCCACGGCATCATGCCGGTATACGGGTTGATACTGATGCTGGCTCTTCTGACCGGCCTGGGATTCAGCATCATCACACCGGCCGTAAACAAAGCGGTGATGATGAAAGTAAAGCCCTCACGCCGGGCTGTGTCTATGGGAATTATGCATTCCGGCAGCGGTGTCGGTGGATTTGTCGGCGCCACATTACTGCCGGTGCTGGCCGGTTTTATAGGCTGGAGATTTTCCATCATGATCTCCGGAGCTGTGGGGGTTGGACTGGGCCTTATCATCTCACGAACACTCAGTCTGGAAAATGGAGCTGAGGATGACGATGAAAACGGCGAAGATAAGAGCTTTAAGAAACAGTTTTTGAGCATAGTGAAAAACAAAAAACTTATGCTGGCCTGCAGTGTGGGGCTATCATTCGGTCTGGCGGTGGGGGCAATTCCCGCTCATTATACACTATATCTGACACTTGATTTAAACTATCCGGAAGCCCTGGCCGGACTGGCCCTCGGTGTCGTGCAGATAGGCGGGGTTTTCGGCCGTATCTTCTGGGGCTGGGTCAGCGATGTGCCCCTGAGGGGGGACCGCAAAAATGGCTTTTTAATAATAATGATCGTCATAGTGATACTGAAGCTGATCAACGCTTTTGGCGGTGAACTGCTGGCCGGAAACCTGTGGTTTCTGCTCATAATCTCCTTTCTGCTGGGGCTTGCCGCCCTGGGCTGGAGCGGTCTTTTCTTCACCGTGGTGAGCGAAAGGGCCACACCCAGCCAGACCGGTATAGCCTCGGGCATGTCGTTGATATTCCTCAGGCTGGGGGTTGTCATCGGACCGCCAATTTTTGGTCTGCTGGGCGATCATTTCGACCACTATCACTACAGCTGGCTGCTGCTGGCCGGGCTGGTGCTCACAGCCGGGCTGGGTTATTAT
>CAYXAK010000014.1:13319-29097 GCA_964462585.1 uncultured Halanaerobiaceae bacterium | reverse complement strand
CTACAGCTGGCTGCTGCTGGCCGGGCTGGTGCTCACAGCCGGGCTGGGTTATTATATTCTGGAAACACGCCTGGAAAATTCTACTGCCGGTCGGTGAAGCCATAATCTCAAGGTTCCAGCTTACAGACCATCTCTTTCATTATAACAGAAAGGCCTGCAGCGGACAATTTATGCTTTAATGCGGTAAAAGGAGATAATTAAATTCTTTTATCATGGCAAAGTGGTATATTAATATAATTAATATTGAGGTTAATAAATTTAAAAATACCCTTGACAAATTTAATTTTTGGGTATATAATATACACAGAAGATGAAAAAAGGAGGTGGAAGATATGGAGCCCAGAAAGAATCTGGAACAGTTTCTGGCCCTTGAGGATTACAATTTCAAGAAAGACCTGCAGAAAAGGCGCGCGGACAAAATGCATCGCATGATGGAGACCGGTGAGTTTATGTAAAAAGTTCGGCTGGAGGTGATAGAGATGATGCTGGCCGATGAGAAAGTCGAGCGCAGCTCACGTTTCGAGGATAGAATGGAAGTTGAAGACATAAGAAGTCCCGAGTACACAGAGGGAAATTCCCCTTACAGATTTTAAGGAAGAAGAGGAGGTGAAAACCATGTTAGGATTTAATCTCAGCCAGATCCAGAATGAATATATGAAAGTTGAGAACAGACGCAGGGGCAGCAAGGGTGAGCGCAGATTTAACCAGCTCAGAGACGACAGAATATAGGAAATCAAAATATAAGGAGGGATAATCATGAGGAGGTCAGGGTGATGTGTTCGGGTCAGCCGGCAAAATCGCCTAAAGCGCCTAAAGACTAAAACCTTCCCCACAGCTGACTGGCAACAATCAGGCTGTAAGGGGAAGGTTTTTGTATTTCACGATATGGTTTTACACGATCATTATCCTGCCCGTGCTGATCTTACTCTTCCTCTGCATCCTCAAGTGGTGTTACATTGATTGTGACTTCAGCCGTTACATCCTCGAAGAGTTTGATGGGAACCTGATGCTCACCCAGCTCCTTGATGTTCTCGTCGAGCTCTATATCGCGTCGGTCCACCTCATAACCGGCCTCAGCCAGCAATTCCTCTATATCCTGAGTTGTGACAGAGCCAAACAGCCTGTCCTGTTCACCGGCTTTGACGGAAATCTCGAAGTTCTCCGCGGCCAGCTCCTCAGCTATCTCCTCTGCCTGCTCTCTCTTCTCGGCTTTCTTGCGCTGTCTGGCCTTCTGCTTCTGTCTGATCTCATGCACCTTCTCCCTGGTGGCCATCTGAGCCAGGCCCTTCGGTATCAGGTAGTTGCGGGCATATCCGTCTGCAACTTCCACAATCTCTCCCGCTTCTCCCAGGTTTTCAACTTCATCCTTCAGAATAATTTTCATTTTCGTCCTCCTTTCCGTTCACAGATCGATATGATTATTATATGGAATATGGAGTTCTTCAATCCTCACCCCGGCTGAAAGCAATCCTGCGAAAGTCCAGCCAGAGGTCGAGCAGTCCCACTGCCAGCAGCGCAACAGGCACCACAGGTATGATCAGCACTGCCAGGATATAGATCCAGCGAAATATCATCGAGCTCGTCTTCCTCACCGTATAGTATAACCCGACACCGAAACCCTGCAGAAATATCAGGAAAAAGACCACAGCTGCCAGGTTGAACATCGAGGGTCGGTCACGAAACAGCAGACCGATCACCGCACCTGCAGAGAGCAAAGCTGCCGGAAATCTCCAGTAGGCTATGGATTTAAAGGGGATAACATCTATGTTTTTCAGCCGCAGAAACCAGTGCACAAAGTAATAATTGAGGATACCGGTGATAGCTCCGGAGATTATCAAAAGGGCCGGCAGCAGCTGGGTTATGAGCCGCATCTGCATCTGTATCAGGGGTGAGAGCTCTTCCTCACCCATAAGCGGTCCGACCAGCTCCTCCAGCATTCCGGCAAAGCCGGCCTCAAGCCCCTGCTCATAGGTGGAGATGAGTATACCTGACAGTATCAGATTGGACAAAATGGCAGCTCCAACCGTCATAAACAGAACTCTGCGCGGAGTAAACTTTTCGATCAGTCCACCGGCCATGACAAAACCGATAAAACCGAAGCCGACCACGGTTGTTATGCTCATAAGCGGGCTGAAGAGAAGTCCGTTGATGACAGCCGCCATGACGATCATCATCACCGCCCGGCGCTGTCCCTGGTGCAGGGCTAAATATACGACAGGCAGGGGCCATATTATGACCACAGCTATGGTGAATACGGGAATGCTCACATTGATAAATGTCAGAGCGATTACGGCCACAAGGCAGTAGAAAAACTGCATGCGGCTCTCCTTTAGCTGCTCACTATCTTCCTGGTTATTATCATCTCCGCTGTCATCTGGCAGCACATAAACTCCCCCTTCAAAATCACACATCCAGCAAAAAAGGCAGGGGAAAGATCCTCCCCTGCCGATCCCGTCTCTGCCGAGAAGATCAGTCCTTCACATAGGGCAGCAGTGCCAGCTGCCTGGACTTTTTAACGGCTTTGGTCAGCTTGCGCTGATGGATGGCACAGTTGCCCGTTATGCGGCGGGGAATGATCTTGCCTCTATCGTTGATAAATCTATTGAGAGTGCCGGTGTCCTTATAATCAACATCCTGATCATTGGCACAGAAATAACATGATTGGTTGGTACCTCTAGCCATAAAAGATCCCTCCTTTATTCCTGAACTTTAGAATGGAACGTCAAAATCGTCTTCCTCGAGCATATCGGCAGCAGGTGAAGAGTCCTGAGAGGAGTTCTGGCCCTGGCTCTGGCCCTGATCCGAACCGCTCTGCCGGGATGGCTCGCTTCTGCGCTGACCTGAATCTCCCCGGCTGTCGTCGGGCCAGTCCAGAAAGGTGACATCGTTGGCCACAACTTCAGGGTTGATGAAAGTTCTATCTTCACCCTGGCGCTTTCGAATCTGCAGCCTGCCGCTGACGGCAACCATCCGGCCTTTGCCCAGATGCTGGGCACAGGTCTCGGCCAGTTTGCGCCAGGTGACGATGGGGATGAAATCAACATCCCTCTCTCCATCACGGTTGGTATAGTTTCTCTCCACGGCCAGCGTGAAATTGCTGACCGGTGTGCCGCTGCTGGTATACCTCAGCTCGGGATCTTCAACCAGTCTGCCAATTAGTACCACTTTATTAAGCATCTCTTCACCACCACCAGAATATAAAGATAAATTGCGGGTAATTATTCTCCTCTGCGAACAACCAGAGATCTCATAACATCGCCGATCAGTCCGAACTCGCGCTTGAGAGCATCGGTCACATCGGTGGGGCCTGAGAATTTGATGACCACATAATAGCCGGCCCTGAAATTGTTGATCTCATAGGCCAGATTTTTCTCTCCCCATTCATCGATCTCCTCAATCTCTCCACCTGAAGACTCAATGACCTCTTTGATGCGCTCCAGCGAGCGCTCACGGCCCTCTTCAGATTGTTCGGGATTGAGGATGAATGTCGTCTCATACTCACGCATTGTTTCCGGCATATTTAATACACCTCCTCCATATGGTCTGATGGCTCTATTCGCATGGAATAGAGCATGGAAGATTTGAGATTTTGGGACCATACCTTGTTCATTATAGCACTCAGCTCTTAAACATGCAAGGAAGGGTATCAGAATTTAAAATGACATATATCTCCATCTTCTACAACATAATCGCTTCCCTCGGTCCTCATTAGACCTTCTTCCCGGGCGGTGGACATATCACCGGCCTTCTGCCAGCGGGAAAATCCTATCACCTCTGCTCTGATGAAATTCTCCTCCATATCGGAGTGGATGCGTCCGGCCGCTTCCGGAGCTGTAAAACCCCTTGGTATGGGAGTGGCCCGGACTTCATCACCACCTGTCACCGTATAGAAGGTGATCAGGTCGAGCAGTCTGTAGCTGGCCCGGTTCAATCTCTGCAGTCCTCTCTCCTCCAGGCCGAGATCATCCATGAACATCCTTTGTTCCCCGGGTTGAAGCTCTGTCAGCTCCAGCTCGAAGGAGGCGGAGAGCTCCACCAGCTCTTCTCCTCTCTCATCTGCCAGCTGCTCGAGCCGGTCCAGGCCCTTCACATCTTCCGCAGCCAGCTGTTCCTCGTTGAGATTTGCCACATATAGCGTCGGTTTGGCCGAGAGAAGAAAGAGCTCATCGACAAGATCCTCCATACCCTCTGACAGATCCATCAGCCTGACAGGCCGGCCGGATTCCAGGCCATCCTGGAGTTTGTCGAGATAGGAGACCTCCTCCCTGTATTTGGACTCCCCGGTTTTCAGCATGCGTTCAGTCTTCTCCCGGCGGCTTTCTATCGTCTCCAGATCCTTCATTATCAGCTCGGACTCCAGTGTCTCTATATCGCGCAGGGGGTCTATGCTGCCCTCTACATGTGAGACCTGATCACCCCCGAAAAATCTGACGACGTGAATTATGGCCTCGACCTCCCGAATATGGGAGAGAAACTCGTTGCCCAGCCCCTCCCCCCGGCTGGCTCCGGCCACCAGGCCGGCTATATCCACAAAAGTTATGGGAGCGCCGCGGCAGGTTTCCGGCTGATAATGTCGGCAGAGCTCCTGCAGACGCTCATCCTCAACTTCGACCACACCTCTGTTGGGCTCGACCGTGCAGAAGGGATAGCTGTCAGCCTCCACACCGGCCTCGGTCAGAGCGTTGAAGAGCGTAGATTTGCCGGCATTGGGCAGTCCCACGATACCGAGTTCCATAAAATTTATCCCCCCAGACCACGAAATATCTAATCCTCGCTCTTCTCCAGCACCTCGCTCACAGATTTTTCGAATTTATTTCTCTTCATCCTGATAAAGCGCCCGCATTCACAGCAGCGGGCTTTAAAATCCATGCCTGTTCTGATGATCTCCCAGCGGTTGGCCCCACAGGGATGGGGTTTTTTCATGCTGATGATATCTCCCGGCTTCAGTTCATATTCACTCATGATAGCTACCTCCTCATAGTCTGATCGGCTGCTCCTGACCCTCGGCTGATCTTAACCAGGAAATACCCAGAAAAACAGAATTATTATCAGCAGCACCACCATGGCGATGGGAACCAGACAGCCCGGATCCTTATACATGGGATTGTCGGCCGATTTAAAGGAAAAGGTCCCGTGTTTGCGGGCCTTTTTAAGATATTTAACCGACTCCTTGAGCTCACCTTCCTCGCGCTTGATCACACCCAGATTATTATAGGCAGGGCCGTATTCCTCGTTTAGCTCTATGGCCTTCTCATAATATTCCACAGCCTTCTCCTTATTCCCCTCCTCTTTGATGATATTGCCCATATTGGTCAGGGCGGGGGGGAAATCGGGATCCTGCCTGAGAGCGCTCCTGAGAAAATCCCGTGCTTCATCTTTTCTATCCTGGCGAATTCTCAGCACTGCCAGCTTGTTGAGGGCGGGAACAAAGCTATCATCGCGATCCAGTATCCTCTGCAGCTTCTCCTCACCCTCCTCTTCCTCTCCGATATCCATCTTCTCCGTCCCCTCTTCATAGAGATCCTCTATCTTGCGGGGGGCTTTTTCCAGATATTCCTCTTCTCGCATCTTTACCATCACTCCTGTAATTTTCCCGGTAATCCGACAGATCCCACCATCATTTATGATATTATACCACAGTGCATCTAATATAAAAAGTGCCCCCACCCTGCAGCAGGATGGAGGCACTTATCATTTGTTGAGCTTTCATCTTTATTGCAGTTCAGTGCAGGCTACCAGCGGAGATCGGGATTGCGGGCCGCTTCGGCCTCATCGAGCTGTCTCACCACAGTCTCATGGGGAGCTTCCTTGACCATTTCGGGGTTTTCCTCGATCTCCTCATCTATTTTCTTCATCGTCTCGATGAAGCGATCCAGTGAACCCTTATTCTCGGTCTCGGTGGGCTCGATCATGAGGGCTTCCTCCACGATCAGGGGGAAGTAGATGGTGGGAGCATACTGATCATAATCCAGAAGCCTCTTGGCTATCTCCCGGGTGCTGACATCGTGTTCCTTTTTCTGTCTGCGGCCGGAGAGAACAAATTCATGCAAACTGTCAGAGGCAAAGGGAAGCTCAAATGTGTCGAGCAGTTTGTGCTTGAGATAGTTGGCATTGAGAACTGCATTGCGGGTAACATTGTTAAGCCCCTCGCGGCCGTGGCCTCTTATATAGCTGTAGGCTCTGAGCATGACGCCGTAATTTCCGTGAAAGGCATGTATCCTGCCCAGAGATTTTGGCCTGTCTCTATCCCAGTAGTATTCACCATCTTCCTCACAGAGCACGGGCCGGGGCAGATATGGTGTTAGATAATCCTTGACGGCCACCGGACCTGAACCCGGTCCACCTCCACCGTGAGGGGTGGAGAAAGTTTTGTGGAGATTGTAATGTATGACATCATAGTTCATATCGCCGGGACGGGCATGGCCTAAAACGGCATTCATATTGGCCCCATCGTAATAGAGCAGTCCTCCGGCATCGTGTATGATCTCGGCAATTTCGCAGATATCCTTCTCGAAGATGCCCAGTGTGTTGGGATTGGTCAGCATCAGAGCTGCCACATCCTCATCGGCCTCTGCCTCCAGTGCATCGAGATCTATCATGCCTCTGTCATTTGATTCTATCTCCACGACCTCCATGCCGCACATATTGCCTGTGGCGGGATTGGTGCCGTGGGCCGAGTCGGGAACGATAACTTTGTTTCTGTGGCCCTCACCGATATCATCCAGATAGGCCAGTATTATCTGCAGCCCGGTATATTCACCGTGAGAACCGGAGGCGGGCTGGAGGCTGACCTCATCCATACCGCTTATCTCGGCCAGAAACTTTTTCAGCTCGTAGAGCAGTGAGAGCGAGCCCTGGACCTGCCGCTCCGGCTGATAGGGATGGAGCTGGGCCAGACCGGGCACACGGGCCACATCTTCATTTATTTTGGGGTTGTATTTCATGGTGCAGGAGCCCAGGGGGTAGATACCCGAGTCCACACCGTAATTCATCTCGGAGAGACTGGTAAAATGTCTGACGACATCGACCTCGCTCACCTCGGGCAGCCCGGGCGGTTCCTCCCTGACATAACCTTCAGGCAGATGTTCTTCGGGTTCGACTGCAGGCACATCGAGTTCCGGCAGGGAATAGCCCCTGCGTCCGGGTGTGCTGTAATCCTTCAGAAGCGGTTCCTTCATGACAGCACCTCCTCCAGTGTCTCAGCATAGTTGTCCAGATCCTCGCGGGACTTCTTCTCGGTCACATTTATGAGCAGACCTTCGACCTCGCCGAACTGGGTAAGGTCCACACCCGGCAGAACGCCTCTTTCCACCATATCCTTCTCCAGTTCGGGTGCTGATCTGTCGGTCTTAATCCAGAATTCGTGGAAGTGATTATCGCCGTTGACGATCTCCACGCCATCCAGCTCGTCCAGCTGATCGCGCAGATAGCGGGTCTTCTGGTAGCACTGCCAGGCCACTTCCTCAAGTCCTTTTTTGCCCATTGTGCCCATATAGATGGCGGCCATGAGGGCATTTAAGTTCTCATTTGTGCAGATATTGGAGGTGGCCCTCTCTCTTCTGATATGCTGTTCTCTGGTCTGCATGGTCATGACAAATCCCTCATTGCCCTCAACATCAGTTGTTTTGCCGGCCAGGCGGCCGGGCATGTTGCGCAGAAATCTGCGGTCATCTCTGATGGCCATATAGCCCAGATAGGGGCCGCCGTAATTGATGACATTGCCCAGAGGCTGGCCTTCACCTACAACTATATCCGCACCAAATTCTCCCGGCGGTGTGAGAAGACCGAGTGAGATGGGATTGGCGGCGACTATCAGCTGTGCATCCATATCATCCAGACCCTCTGATACCTTCTTCAGATCCTCTATGGCTCCGTAGAAGTTGGGGTACTGGACAAGCACGGCAGCGGTGTTCTCATCCACGGAATCAAGCAGGCTGTCGGGATCTATAGCTGCCTGATCCTCAGCCTGTTCGACCAGCTCAAAATTCAAATCCTGGGGGCCGCCATAGGTGCGGGCAACCTCTCTATAGGAGGGATGGACTGTGCCGGAGAGCACCACACCGTCATTGCGGGTGTGGCGGGCGGCCATCAGCACCGCCTCGCCCACTGCTGAGCCTCCATCGAGCAGTGAGGCATTTGCTATGCCCATACCGGTCAGCTCGCAGATCATGCTCTGATATTCGTAGATCGACTGCAGCGTACCCTGGCTTAGCTCGGCCTGATAGGGTGTATAGGAGGTATAGAACTCCTGGCGCAGCACCAGATGATCTATAATTGAAGGCAGATAGTGATCATAGGCGCCAGCGCCCAGATAGCTGTCAATCTCCTCCAGATTGACATTCCTGTCGGCCTTCTCTTTGACCAGCTCCATAATTTCCATCTCCGACATGCCTTCAGGCAGCTGCAGGGGCCTGTCCAGAAAGACCTCCTCGGGGATAGCGGAGAAGAGCTCTTCGATATCATCGACACCTATAGCGGAGAGCATCTCCTCCTGTTCTTCCCTGGTATTGGAAATATATTGCATTTAAGCTTCCTCCTCCAGATACTCTTTGTATTCTTCGGCATCCATGAGCTCATCCAGCTCATCCTCAGCGCTGACCTCGATCTCAATGATCCAGCCGCCTTCATAGGGTTCGTCGTTGATGAGCTCGGGGCTGTCGAGCAGCTCCTCATTCACCTCCGCGATGGTGCCCGAGACGGGAATGTACATATCCGATACCGCCTTGACAGATTCGATAACACCGAAATTATCGTGCTGTTCGAATTCTTCTCCTTTCCGGGGCAGCTCCACAAAGACTATGTCACCCAGCTCATCCTGGGCATGATCTGTTATCCCCACTCTGCCAGTGCCATCTTCCATATCCACCCATTCGTGATCTTCGGTGTAATAAAGTCCTTCTGGTATCTCCATATTTTATTACCTCCTGTTGAGATGGTTTATAGTCCTGAAGAATCTTAACCATTTCCGATCATACAAAGGGAGTTTCGACGACCTCGGCCTCGATGCTGCGCCCCCGCACCTCGATCGAAATTTCGGTGCCTGGCTCTGTATATTCATTTTCAATGTAGGCCATACCTATATTCTCATCCAGTGTGGGGGAATAGGTGCCGCTTGTGACAGAGCCTATTTCTTCTCCATCCTTTTCCACGGGATAACCCTGGCGGGCTACGCCCCTGTCCCTGATGATAAAACCGGCCAGGCTGTGAGAATATCCTTCTTCACTGTATCTCTGCAGCGCCTCTTTGCCGATAAAATCATCTTTATCGAACCTGACGGTCCAGCCCAGATTGGCCTGCAGGGGATGAATATCGGGATCGAGCTCGTGCCCATAAAGGCAGAGCGCCTGCTCCAGACGCAGCGTATCCCTGGCCCCCAGACCGACGGGCAGAATATCCTCTTCTTCGCCGGCGGCGAGTATATCATCCCAGAGTTTTTCCAGCTCCTCTGCCGGCAGATAGAGCTCAAAGCCATCCTCACCGGTATAACCCGTGCGGGAGAAGATCATCTCCACACCGTCGATTTCATCTCTATCACATCTGAAGGGCTTGAGATTTGAGAGGTCATAGTCGGTCAGCTTCTGCAGCACGGATTCAGCTTCAGGTCCCTGCAGGGCCAGAAGACCATAGTCTTCGGTCCTGTCCTCAACAGTGACATCGTCGGGGGAGTTCTTCTCTATCCACTCAAAGTCCTTCTCCGTATTGGCAGCATTGACAACCAGCATAAACTCATCGTCAGAAAGCCTGTAGATCATGAGATCATCGACGACTCCGCCATCCTCGTAACACATGGGAGAGTAGACGACCTTTCCCACCTCAATATCCTCTACGCTGTTTGTCAGAAGCCGGTGGGAATAGCGGGCGGCTCCCTCGCCTGCAATCATGATCTCACCCATGTGGGAGATATCGAAGAGCCCGCATTTCTGGCGCACATTGCGGTGCTCGGTGATTATGCCCTCGTATTCTACGGGCATCTCCCAGCCGCCAAAGTCCGTCATTTTGGCCTCTAAATCCTTATGGGCCTGATTGAGCGGGGTTTTTTTCATCCGGACCTCACCTCCAGTAGTATTTGTGCATTTATCCACAAGAAAAGGGGGAGGCCAAAGGAACATAGCCTCCCCCTGTCCAGTCACCTGTCCAGAGCTCCGTCCATTCAGGATTCTGGAGCCTGAGAGTTTCGGTTCCTGAGGGAACCTTGCACCTTCGGCGCCCATTTAGGGACTCTCTCCTGAACTTCAGCCGGAATTGACATATTGCAAAATTGGATATGCCAGCAGCAGGTATAGGGAATAAGGATTATTAAATTGTAAACAGCATCCAGAAAAATATCCACTGGCTGCGCAATTATTCAGATATATTTCTGCAGATGACACCGCTGCGTATTTAATATATTCTCTCTGAAGCTATAAATTCCTTCCTCACAGGAATATTTTTTCTCTTTTCTATTAAATTGATAAGATGTCTGCCGATATCTCATCAGCTCACCGTCTATGCTCACTGTGCCGCAAACATCTTCTCCACCTTGGGGGCGTTTTCATCCCTGACCAGGTATATGACCATATCGCCGGCCAGAAGTTTTGTATTGCCCCGGGGAACCAGAGCCTGATCCCCCCTCAGAACTGTCACCAGGAGAACTTCGGGGGGCAGATCCATATCTTTGAGCTTCTCCCCGGCCACCTCAGCTCCTTCCGCCACGCTCAGCCTGTCCAGGCTGAGATTCCTGTGCCCCTGAGAGAGAAGGCCCTTGAGATCACTGACCCTCACCTCCTGATCGACCATGGCGGCCAGAATCGAGGCACTGCTGACGGCAACATTCACACCCAGCCAGTCAAAGAGCCTCTCATTGCCCGGTGTATTGACGGTGGTGAAAGTCCGGGGCACATCAAACTGCCTCTCGGCGATCTGACATATAACCAGATTATCCTGATCATCCTTGGTCACGGCCAGCAGGACATCCGCGCTCTCTATACCCGCTTCCTTCAGAACTTCGGGCTCGGCCCCGTCTCCGTTGACGGTATCGGCATCGAATCTCGACTTCAGTTTCTGGCATTTATTCTCATCCTGTTCGACGATCACCACATTATGACCCTTGCTGTCCAGCTCGTTGAGCAGGTATCTGCCCATCTTGCCCCCGCCCACTATTATCACATCCATATCCAGCCCTCCCGACTAAAATTTTATGTTAAACAGCAGTTCAAGTAATAGTTTTCACAAATTCAGCAAAAAACAGCCGGATTCATTCCTCCAGCCTCGCAATCAGCTCCTCCAGGCCCTCCATGCTCTCTATCTCTATCTGCAGCTGCCAGCTCTCGCCCTTCTCCACCAGCTCCAGGGAGAATTCGAGCAGCTCCTTCAACCTCCGGCACAGGCGTTCCCCCTGCCTCAAACGGGCCTCCTCTTCCACAGAGGAGATGAGATCACCATCCGCCGGGGACTCTTCCCCATCCTCCGATTTTTCGATCTCGTCCAGCTGACGGGAAAATCGGTCCAGCTCATCCAGAACGTCATCCTCATTATCCCCGCTCTTTCCATCAGGGGGGATCTCCTGTTTGCTGTCCCCCTCTTGCTTGAGGCTGGAGACATACTCCTCGGCCTGACGAACATTCATACCATCTTCTATAACCCTCTCAGCTGCTTTTCTCTGCTTTTCTTCCTCCTCCAGCCCGGCCAGTGCTCTGGCCTGTCCGGCCGAAAGTGTTTCACGTGAAACATATTCCTGTACGCGGGAGTCCAGATTGAGAAGGCGCATGGTATTGCTGATGGCTGAGCGGCT
Source organism: uncultured Halanaerobiaceae bacterium (assembly GCA_964462585.1). Classification (GTDB taxonomy): domain Bacteria; phylum Bacillota; class Halanaerobiia; order Halanaerobiales; family Halarsenatibacteraceae; genus Halarsenatibacter. The sequence continues at coordinate 17,327 of CAYXAK010000014.1, read as the reverse complement.
TCTGCCCAGCCGTGAAGCCAGCTCGGCCTGGGTCAGTTCGAACTCCTCCTGCAGCCTGCGGTAGGCTCTGGCCTCCTCCAGGGGATTTAAATCCTGGCGGTGAATATTCTCCACCAGGGCCAGCTCCATCATCTGTTCCTCATCTATATCGCGTATTACCGCCGGCAGCCTCTCCAGACCGGCCATTTTGGCAGCGCGCCAGCGCCTCTCTCCCGCCACCAGATAATAGCCCTCTTCGGCCGGCGTGAGAATGACCGGCTGCAGCACACCGTTTTCGGCGATGGAGTGGGATAGCTCCTCCAGCTCCTCCTCACCCATATCCTGCCGGGGCTGATGGGGGTTGGGCTCGATCCTTTCAATATTTATCTCCTCAAGCTCGCTCTTCTCACCCACATCATCCTTGCCGCCCAGCAGGGCGTTAAGTCCTCTGCCCAATCTGCTCTTTTCGCTATCAGTCATCTGCCAGCACCTCCTGCGCCAGATCTCTATAGGCCTCTGCCCCCCGGGAAGAGGGAGCATAGGAAAATATAGTCTCACCAAAACTGGGTGCCTCGCTCAGTCTCACATTTCGGGGTATTACGGTCTCATATATCTGCCGGGAAAAATATTCCTCCACCTCCCCGGCAACCTGGGAGGAGAGGTTTGTGCGGGCATCGTACATGGTTAAAAGCACACCTTTTATGGTCAGTGAGGGGTTGAGATTATTCTGGACCAGCTCGATGGTATCGAGAAGCTGCCCCAGACCCTCCAGGGCATAATATTCGCACTGAATCGGTATGAGCAGATCATCTGCGGCGGAGAGGGCATTTAGTGTAAGAAGGCCCAGTGAGGGCGGACAGTCTATGAAAGCATGATCATAGCGGTGAAGCTGATCCTGGAGGGCCCGGGCCAGGCGTTTTTCCCTGGATATATGGGATACCAGCTCTATCTGGGCCCCGGCCAGATCTATGTTCGAGGGTATGAGTGAGATCTCTTCCTCCTCCAGCTCAACGACCACCTGTGAGAACTCACCTTCTTCCAGCAGAAGATCATAGACGGTGAATTCCAGGCTGGATTTATCCAGCCCCAGACCGCTGGTGGCATTGCCCTGGGGATCTATATCGATCAAAAGCACACGCCTGTCCTCACGTCCCAGGGCAGCCCCCAGATTGACGGCGGTGGTGCTCTTGCCCACACCGCCCTTCTGATTGACAATTGCAGTAACTCTGGCTCTATCATCGGACATATCTATATAAATCCTCCCCCACAGATCCTGCATCTGTAGTATCTTCTCTCTTTAATACAATTCCACATCACCGGCTCAACTCCTGCTTACAGCGGTCTCTTTTCTGGCACACCGGTCCTGCGGGGAAAGCGCCCGGGAGTCTCCCGGCACTTCTGCACCAGGAGAAAATAGCGCCCGGCGCTGATCCGGGGCACATTGAGCTCTCTTACCTCTATGCTGCCACCGCCCAAAAGTTCGGAGGCCCTCTCACCATCCTCCAGCTCCTCCGGATAGGAAGGCCCCTTGAAAAGACCGGCACTGCCCCCGATCCTCACCAGAGGCAGTGCATATTCCAGCAGGACAGAAGTGCTGGCCACGGCTCTGGCTGTGACCAGAGAGAATTTTTCCCGGAAATCCTCATCACCGCCCAGTGCTTCAGCCCTCTCCTGCAGGGGATAACAGTTTTCCAGCTTCAGTCTTTTCACCACCCTGCGCAGAAAATCGACCTTTTTGCGCCGGGAGTCGAGCAGATATATATCTATATCCGGCAGCATGATAGCCCAGAGCAGCCCGGGCAGTCCACCGCCTGTGCCCAGATCCATAACGGGGCCTGTCAGTGAGATATCCTCCAGCTGCAGGGGAGCAAGGCAGTCAAAAAAATGATCCACAATAACGGTCCTCTCCCCTTCGGCACCTATCAGGTTATGGCGTCTGTTCTCCTCCAGGAGGAGCTGGAGATAGGATTGGATGAGATCAACCTTCTCCGGTGAAAAGTCGAGATTTAAAGCCTCCAGCCCCTCGGCGATGAGCTCAGGACTGCTCTTTTCCTCCATCTTTTTCCTGCCTCCTCTTCTCCAGATAGATCATAAGAGCCGATATATCCGCGGGTGAAACACCGGAGATGCGTGAGGCCTGTCCCAGTGAGCGGGGCCGAATCTCGTCCAGTTTCTCCCTGGCCTCCCGGCGGAGATTATCCAGGCTGTGATAATCTATATCGTCGGGCAGAAGCCTCTTCTCCATCTTCTCAAACTCCCTGACCTGCTGCATCTGGCGATCGATATAACCCTCGTATTTATTGGCTATCTCCACCTGTTCTATGACCTCCCGGGAAAATTCGGGCAGGTCATCGACAAGCAGACCGAGATCATGATATGATATCTCCGGTCTGCGCAGTATCTCCTCAAGTGTGGCCGCCTGTTTGAGGCCGCCGCTCTCCAGCTCTTTCAGTGTGCTGCGCACATCTTCAGTCGGTGTGATGCGTCTGGAGCTGAGATAATCCTTCATCTCCTCGATCTGTTCCTTTTTGCGCTGAAAGCGCCTCCAGCGCTCATCATCGACAAGCCCCACCTCGCGGCCGTGGGGGGTGAGGCGCTGGTCGGCATTGTCCTGGCGCAGCAGCAGCCTGTATTCGGCCCGCGAGGTCAGCATGCGGTAGGGTTCGCGGGGGTTTTTTGTCACCAGTTCATCGATCAACACTCCGATATAGGATTCGGACCGCTGGAGTATGAGGGGCTCTCTTCCCTCCAGGGCCAGAGAGGCATTTATGCCGGCGATTATACCCTGGCCTGCCGCCTCCTCATAGCCCGATGTTCCGTTTATCTGACCGGCAGTGTAGAGACCCCGCACAGGTCTGGTCTCCAGTGTGAGGTCGAACTGGCCGCTGGCCACCACATCATACTCGATGGCATAGCCCGGTCTCATTATCTCCACCTCTTCCAGTCCCTCTATTGACTGCAGCATCTCGTGCTGAACATCCAGGGGCAGACCCGTGAACAGGCCGGATATATAGTATTCATCCGTGCTGCGCCCCTCAGGTTCCAGAAAGAGCTGATGGCTGTTCTTGTCGGGAAATTCCCGCACTTTATCCTCTATGGAAGGACAGTAGCGGGGGCCAGTGCCCTCAACCCTGCCTCCCAGCAGGGGGGCTCTGCCGGAATTCTCCCTGATGATCTCATGTGTCCTCTCATTGGTGTGTGTAAGCCAGCAGGAATCCTGCGCCTTTCCCTTTAGCGGAGCATCGGAGATGAAAGAAAAGCTGAGATCATCGTCCTGGCCGGGCTGTTCCCTCATACCGGAAAAATCTATAGACTTTCCGTCCACACGGGGAGGTGTGGTGGTCATAAACCGCAGAAGCTCAAAGCCCAGATCCTCCAGCGAATCGGACAGCTCATTGGCCGGATACTGCTGGTTGGGGCCGGCATTATAGGTCGCCTCTCCGATCACATTCTCGGCTCTGAGAAATGTGCCGGTGGTAAGTATCACCTTTTTACCCCTGAACAGCACACCGGTTTTGGTAATCACACCCTCTATTTCGCCCTCCTGGACCGGAAGATCTGTGACCAGATCCTGCTTTATATCGATATTATCCTCCTGCTCCAGAACCTGTTTCATCCTCTCGTGGTAGCGAACTTTATCGGCCTGCCCCCTCAAAGCATGCACGGCCGGGCCTTTGCTCGTGTTTACCATGCGGATCTGAGTCATGGTCTCATCCATATTCACAGCCATCTCACCGCCCAGGGCATCTATCTCCCGGGCGATGTGAGCCTTGCCCGGACCGCCCAGCGAGGGGTTGCAGGGCATAAAGGCGATATGGTCCAGATTTACCGTAAATACGAGCACACTGTGGCCCATGCGGGCCGGAGCAAGTGCCGCCTCACAGCCGGCATGACCCGCCCCCACCACAATCACATCGTATTCCTGGGGAAATACTGATATATATTTTCTCTCCGCGCCATCTGCGCTTGCGCTGGAACTCATATTTATCTCCTCCCTGCTCGAAATGTTTCACGTGAAACATCGATAAT
>CAYXAK010000014.1:0-13219 GCA_964462585.1 uncultured Halanaerobiaceae bacterium | reverse complement strand
GAACTCATATTTATCTCCTCCCTGCTCGAAATGTTTCACGTGAAACATCGATAATGTTATCTGCCCGGATTATCTGCCAGCAATATTATCTGCTTTCTTTATTTGCCCACTTTATTTATTTGCCCACACAGAAATCCGAGAAGATTCTCTCCACAATATCCTCTGTCACCGTCTCACCCGTGATCCGCCCCAGACAGTTTAAGGCATCCCTGAGATCGATGGCCAGCATATCCTCCGGTATGCCTCCCTCCAGTGAGGTCAGCATCTGCTCAAGGCTCTCCCGGGCCTCTTCCAGGGCGCGTCGGTGGCGCAACCTGGTCACAACATGATCATGTCCGCCCTGAAGATCACCGGAAAAGACACGATCAACTATGACATCCTTCAGCTTTTTCAGGCCCCTTCGCTCCTCCACGGAGATGAAAAGAACCGGGGCACCGGGAAAGTTTTCCTCAACCTCTTCTTCCGCCAGGTCGGCGGGCAGATCCGTCTTATTCACCAGCACGATAAGGGGTTTATCCCTTACCTTTTCGTATATCCTGCGATCGTCACCGGTTATGCCCTGGCTGACATCGAGCATCAGAAGCACCAGATCGGCCTTTTTCAGAGAATCCTCGCTGCGCTCCACACCCAGCTTTTCCACCCGATCTTCGGTGGATCTTATCCCGGCGGTATCTGTAATCCTCAGCGGTATACCCTCAAGATTGACCAGCTCGGAGATAACATCCCTGGTGGTGCCGGGAACCTCGGTGACTATTGCCCTCTCCTCATCGAGCAGTGTGTTGAGCAGGCTGGATTTGCCCACATTGGGTTTGCCGGCGATTACGGTATCAAGTCCTTCCCGGTATATCCTGCCCTCTCTGCTGCTCTCTATTAGCTCTTCCAGGGCCGAGATCAGATCCCTTATTCTCCTCTCCAGCTCCTCACTGGCAAACCCCGGAATCTCGTCCTCGGGAAAATCGCAGGTGGCCTCCAGCTGGGAGAGCAGCTCCACCATCTCCTCCCTCAGCTGCCCTATATGCTCTGAAAAGCTGCCCTGCAGATGTTCAAGAGCCAGCTCCCGGCCCTTCTCGGTCTGGCTGTTGATGAGGTCGACGATAGCCTCGGCCTGGGCCAGATCTATGCGGCCGTTGAGAAAAGCCCGCCGGGAAAATTCTCCCGGTTCGGCCATCCTGGCCCCGGCGTCCAGCACCGCCTCCAGCACACCGTTGAGCGGCATCATTCCGCCATGGCAGTCAAATTCCACGGTATCCTCGGCGGTGAAGGAGCTGGGGGATCTGAGCACAAGGGCCAGAACTTCATCTATCCTCTCACCCTTTTCATTCTCCACAAAACCGTAATGGATGGTATAACCCCCGGCCTCACTGAGATTCCTGCCTTCGGGCGAGGAGAATACCCTGTCTGCTATCTCCAGAGCCCTGTCACCGCTTATCCTCACCTTGCCCAGGCCGCCGCTGCCCGGCGGAGTGGCGATGGCGGCAATTGTATCCTCGGGTATGAAAATATCATCCGGATCTTTGCTCTCGGCACACATATCTGCTCACCTCACAGAATACTCACAGAATATAATACAGAATATAATATAGAAGAAAAAACCCAGCAGGTTCTCCCCACTGGGTGATCTCTGCCTGATCTATTGTCAGATTGTCAGTTAGGGCCGGGAAATTATATCCTGGCCTCTTCGCTGTCCTTATCGCGGCTGGAGCTCTGCTCCGAGTTGTCCTCATCCATGGTGGTCTCGATCAATACCTTGCGGAAGGGCTCCTCCCCCTCGCTGTACGATCTGACCCGGGGATCATCCTTTACTGTCAGATGAATAATGCGCCTCTCATGCGGGGGCATGGGATCTAGCATGACCTTGCGGCCGGTCTCGATGGCCCTGCGCTTCATCTTCTCGGCCAGCCTTTCCAGCGTTTCCCGGCGGCGCTCCCTGTATCCTTCGGCATCGAGCATGATCCGCACGTATTCTTCTGTCTCGCGGTTTACCGCCAGTGAGGTCAGATACTGCAGAGCATCCAGCGTTTCACCTCTGTGTCCTATCACAAGACCCAGCTCCTCCTCTGAGGAGAGATTGAAGCTGAGCTGATCGCTGCTGCTTTTTTCCTCCAGATATTCCACCTGTACCTCGAGATCTCCGGCTGAGAGGACCTTGCTCAGAAATTCCCGGCCTATGGTCTCCGGTCTCTTATTATAGGTCACTCTGACTTCAGCCTGCCGGCTGCCTATAATGCCGAAAAAACCTGAACTACCCTCATCGAGTATCTCAATCTCCGCATCTATCCTGGTGATGCCCAGCTCATCCAGGGCTCTTTCCACAGCATCATCTACCGACTCACCCTGAGTCACGGTGCTCTCAGTCCAGTCCATAATTTCTACGCCTCCTCAACGGCAGTTTCAGGTTCCTCGGGCTCTCTTTTAACGTAATACTGCTGGAAGAGCTGAAATAGTGTGGAGGTGAATAGATAGAGCATGACCGCAGCGGGAAGCTGGAAGCCTATAAATACAATAAATAGAGGCATAAACCACATCATCATGCTCGCCTTGCCGCCCCCTCCACCGGAGAGGCTCTGGGTCAATTTGGACTGTCCCAGCATCACAATACCGGTCAGTATGACAAGTGCAATATCGGTCTCGGCCAGCGAACCTTCGGTGATTCTGCCAATCCAGAGAAAGACAGATTCTTCGAATTCGGGTACCGTCTCACTCATCTGCAGTATGGCCCTGTACAGGGGAATTATTATCGCCATCTGTATTACCAGGGGCAGACATCCTGCCAGGGGATTTACATTGTTCTCCTGATAGAGCTTCATCATCTCTTCCTGCTGCTTTTCCTTGTTATCATCATATTTATCCTTTATCTCCTGCATCTTGGGCTGAAGGTCCTGCATGGCCTTCATGGATTTTGTCTGTTTGATCATAAGGGGCAGCAGCAGCAATCTGATTATTATGGTGAAGAGAATTATGGCCAGCCCGTAGCTGGGCACAAAGCCATAGAGGAAGACGATCACCTCTGTCATAAAATCAATAAGACTGCCAAAAAATCCAAACATTATGAGTTATTCCTCCTATTCTACCGGATCAATTCCACCTGAATTAAAGGGATGGCAGCGCAAAATTCTCTTAATCCCCATCCAGGTACCTTTTAAAGGTCCATATTTTTCAATTGCCTGTTTCGTATAGCTGGAACAGGTGGGATAAAACCTGCAGCTGCTGGGCAGGAGGGGGGAAATGAATCTCTGATAGATCGAAATCAGGAAAATCAATAAAGATTTGATCAATCTCCTTCACCACCTGTAAAACCCCGCCCATGCTCCCCTATCTCTCTATGAGAGAGCATTCATCCAGCAGGGATAATAAATTTTCTTTGATCTCATAAAAATTCAAAGAATTGATCCAGGGCCTCGTTATGATAACTATATCATAGCCCTGTCTGATCAGGGGAGAGAGCCAGCGCCTGATTATCTCCTTTAACTGCCTCTTCAGCCTGTTTCTTCTCACAGCTTTTCCTATTTTCTTGCTTATGGAAAACCCGTATCGGTTTTGGGAAAGATCGTTTTGCAGCCAGAAGATGACCAGATAGGAATTGGCTCTGGAATTGCCCCCATCATATACTCTCTGATATTCGCTGTCCTTTTTCAGGGTCTCTATGATGACATATTCCCCCTATCCTGAATGAAACTATACAATATAAATTATATGTTATTTATTCATGCTAGTCAAGGAATGCCGAGTTTTCCACAGCAGACTGCTTTTGTTGAAAACTTGTTGATAATCTGTTGATAAGATGATATCATATTAACACTTCTTGTGGAAAACTCTCTATTTTGGACTCTAAAAGGCGGCTTTTCCTGTGAAAAACTCATTTTCCACAGATATCGATCAGGGTGAATATATATACCCGAAAGATAAAGTTTTCCACAAAGAACATGAGTTTTTCTCCACAACCTGTTAATAACCCGGCATTTATACACTCTATGCAGCAATTTTTGTGGATAACTTGTGGATTTAACTTTCGATTTATCCACAGGTCTGTTGATAATATTCCATTTTAATTCCAGTTTTCCTGCCCTGTTAGTATTTTCCCGGGTGGCTATTTTTTTGTGGAAAACCGGCGGGATTTATCCACAATTATCCACAAACCTGTGTATAACTTACTGAGAAGGTGCCATCAGGAGGTATGTTTTTTATATGAGTTTAAATCAGCAGCAGCTGGAGGATATCTGGGAGGAGACTCTGGAGGTTATACGCGAGCAGATAAGCAATCCCAGCTTTAAGACCTGGTTTTCCGAAACGGAACCGGTGGGGATCACAGCCGACGGCACACTGCGATTTAGCGTGCCAAATGAATTCATCCAGGACTGGATCTCCACACATTATAATTCACTCATCGCCGAGACCATCTCAGATATAAGCGGCCAGGATTTTGAGGTGCAGTTTTTGACACCGGAGGAGCTGGAGAAGATAGGTCCTCAGGAAAAAAGCAGGGGAGGTGAGGATGAGCAGGGTGAGGAGAAGATAATCCAGGATGTAGATAACAGCCAGCTGAAAAGCGGCCTCAACGAAAAATATACATTCGATACATTTGTTGTGGGCAACAGCAATCGCTTTGCCCATGCGGCCTCTCTGGCGGTGGCCGAAGCTCCGGCCAAAGCCTACAATCCCCTCTTTATATACGGAGAAGTTGGCCTGGGCAAAACTCATCTCATGCAGGCTATAGCCCATTTTATACTCGATCACAATCCCGATCAGAAGGTTGTCTACGTCTCCTCGGAGACCTTCACCAACGAGCTGATCAATGCCATCAAGGATGACAAGACTGTGGATTTTCGCAATAAATACCGCAATATAGATATACTGCTCGTCGACGATATCCAGTTTCTGGCCGGCAAAGAACGCACCCAGGAGGAGTTCTTCCATACATTTAATGCCCTGCATGAGGCCAACAGACAGCTGATAATTTCCAGTGATAGACCTCCCAAGGAAATTCCCACACTGGAGGAGAGGCTCCGCTCCCGCTTTGAATGGGGGCTTATCACCGATATACAGAAACCGGATCTGGAGACCAGAATAGCCATACTGCGCAAGAAAGCAGATCTGGAAAATCTGGAGATCCCCAACGAAGTCATCATATATATAGCCAACAAAATCCAGTCCAACATTCGCGAGCTCGAGGGAGCCCTTATCAAAGTCATAGCCTATTCGGAGCTTGTCGACAGAGATGTGGATTTGGAGCTGGCCCAGGAGGCACTCAAGGATCTGGTCACAGAGGAGAGCGAAGAGGAAGTCGAACTCGATATAGCGGCTATTAAAAAGGTTGTGTCAGATCACTATGGCATTACCATTGAGGAGATGGACTCCAAACGCAGAACACAGAATATCGTGCTGCCCCGCCAGGTAGCCATGTATCTCTCCCGGGAGCTGACCGATTCCTCTCTGCCCATGATAGGAGAGGAATTCGGAGATAGAGACCACACAACCGTCATGTATGCCCATGACAAGATATCTCAGAAGCAGGAGGATGACAGAGAATTCAAAAAGACGCTGGAACAGCTGGAAAGAGAGCTTCAGCAAGGTGTAAGTTAACTCAGTCCCTGTTAAAAGATTGTTAGGATCCTGTGGAGAGGTTGTGGATAATTTTGTGGATAGAATTTTAGCTCCATCACCCTGTTTATATGTGGATAACTGTCAAGAGGGTGTTAACATATTTTCTACAGCCTGATATCACTGTCATATCGGGGTTTAAGCCATATTTACACAATTCCACAGCCCCCTACTACTACGGCTATTGGATTTGATAAGATAGATTATTGTGGAGGTGCATAAAAATGAATTTTTCCATTCAGCAGTCAGTTTTCCACAGAGCACTCCAGCAGGTAAGCCGGGCTGTTTCCACCAGCAACACCATGCCAATACTGTCAGGTATTCTGCTGGAAGGTGATGAAGAGGGAGACCTTAAGCTCACAGCCACAGACTTAGAACTGGGTATAGTCCTGAAGGTGGGTGCCGATATCGAAAATTCGGGCAGAATAGTCCTGCCCGGAAATGAACTGAGCAGCATAATCAGAGAGCTTCCCAGAGATACCATCCAGGTGGAGATAGATGAGGATGATTATTCTGCCCGCATCACCACGGAAAGTTCTGATTTCACGCTCCGGGGTTTTAAACCGGAAGAATTTCCGGAGCTGCCCCAGGTGGAGGAGTTCACCGAATTATCCCTTGCGGCCGATATATTTGTGGATATGATAGATAAGGTCAAATTTTCCTGCTCCAAAAAGGATTCCCAGCCCGGTCTTACAGGTGCCCTGCTGACGGTCGATTCCGATCTGGTGGAGATGGTGGCCACCAACACCTTCCGCATGGCCTACTTTAAGGAAAATATAGATCTGGATGTTGAAGAGAAAAAGAGGGCCATAATACCCGCCAGCACACTTGATGAACTCAGCCGTCTGATAGATGCTGATGAGGATGAGGATGTCAAACTGGAGCTGGGTTCCAGTCACTGCCGCTTTGAATACGGCGATATTACCGTAACCTCACGTCTGATCGAGGGTAAATTCCCCAACTATGAACAGGTTATGCCCGATGATTTTTCAGCCGAGATCAGGGTTACCCGCACCGCCCTGCAGCAGGCGGTGAAGAGAGTGGCAACGATAGCCAGACTGGATTCCAATGTCATCGAGCTGGATTTTGATGATGATCTTTTAAAGATAGAGTCGACGGCTTCGGAAAAAGGTCACGGCCAGGAGGAAGTTCCCATAGAGATGGAGGGAAAACCCCAGAATATCAAAATAGATGCTTCCTATATGATGGATGGTCTTAAAGTCCTGGACGATGATGAGGTGAGAATAGAGCTGATCGGATCGGTAAATCCTCTCACCATCAAAAATCCCGACAGCGAGAGCTACATATATCTGATAATGCCCATAAGACCTGACAGCGAGTGAAAAATTGAGGAGAGGAGGGATAAGATGGAGAGAACAGTGGAGATAAATACGGAAACCATCCAGCTCGATCAATTTCTCAAGTGGGCCAACCTGGTCGGCAGCGGTGGTGAGGCAAAAAATCTGATTCAGGCAGGAGAAGTGATGGTAAATGAAGAAATAGAATATAGCAGGAGCAGAGAGATAAAACCGGGGGATATAGTGCAGATATCCGGAGATGAAGATCACTATCGTGTGAGTAGTGATTAGAATTGTATATAAAGAGACTCTATGCCGATAATTTTCGCAATCTCTCCTCGGTTCTGGCCGATTTTAATGAAGATCTGAATATAATATTAGGTGCAAATGGTCAGGGAAAAACAAACCTGCTGGAGGCCATCTACTATCTGGGTACCGGCAGGTCTCACCGAACTTCTGTCACCGGCGAGCTCATAAACCGGGAGGACGATGACAGCCCCGCGGTTGTCCAGGTCAAGCTGAAAAGAGTCGATGAGCTGGAGGATAAGCTCTCACTGCGCCTGGGCGGCCGGGATAAGGTATATAAAGTAAATGACGAGAGAGTTGATAAACTGGAGGATTTTATCAGCAGGCTCAATGTGGTTCTCTTCTCACCTGAAGACCTGCAGCTGGTGAAGGGAAGCCCTTCCCGGCGCCGGGATTTTATAGATGTTGAAGTATCACAGGTAAATTCACGCTATTACCGTCTGCTCAGACGCTATGAGCGGGTGCTGAGCCAGCGCAACGATCTGCTCAAGGAATTGAGAGCGGGCAGGGAGAATAAGAGAGAGCTTCTGCCTGTATTCACCGAACAGCTTGTGGAGGTGGGCAGTGAGATTATAGCCAAGAGGAGAGAAGTCGTTGAGAAGCTCAAGATTTTGGCCCGCCTGCACCAGAGGCGGCTGACCGACAATGAGGAGAATCTGATCCTCTCCTATCAGCTGAGCTTTCCGGATGAGGAGGATTCGCTGGCCGACTCTTTTCTGAAAGAGCTGGAGAGAAATGAAAAAAAGGAGATAGAGAGGGGCTATACAACCTGTGGGCCCCATCGTGATGATCTCAGTCTGAAACTGAACGATTATGATGTGCGCAAATACGGTTCACAGGGCCAGCAGCGCACGGTAGCACTGGCTTTAAAGCTCTCCGAGCTGGAATTTATGAAGTCGGAAACGGGCGAATATCCCGTGCTGCTGCTCGATGATGTATTCTCCGAACTCGATGGCGAGAGGCGGCAGCTTCTGATGGAGTTTATAGGTGGCCGGGTCCAGACCTTTCTCACTGCCACCGACAGGGTTCTGGCTGAGGATATCACCACCGAGCGGAGACATTTCTACAATATCAAGCAGGGAGTACTCAGCGAGGGATGGTGAAAATATGTTTCTGCATATAGGCAATGACAATATGGTGCCTGCCGAGGAGATCGTTCTTATCGGTGATTATGAACGTGTACTGCAGTCAGATATTTCTCAGGAATTTTTCAATATCTCGGAAGAAGAAGGGTTTGTGGTCGATAGGTCCGGAGCCGAGGAGAAAGAAGTGCGCTCTTTTATTCTCACCGGTGAAACCATCTATCTTTCCATGATCTCTTCGACAACACTGGCCAGAAGAATGAGAAATCTTGTCACTGAAACCGGAGGAGATTGATGGTTATGAGAGATAGAGATATGAGAGACAGCACCGATTACGAAGCTGAAAATATTCAGGTTCTAGAGGGTATGGAGGCTGTCAGAAAGCGGCCCGGCATGTACGTGGGATCGACCGCATCTGAAGGCCTTCATCATCTGGTTTTTGAGGTGGTGGACAACAGCATAGATGAGGCCATGAGCGGTTACTGTGATATGATCGAGGTTGAACTGCACGAGGAGAGCATAGTGACCGTTAGAGATAATGGTCGGGGTATCCCCATCGAAAAACACCCTCAGGCCAATAAACCCACAGTTGAGGTCGTCATGACCACACTGCATGCCGGAGGCAAATTCGGCGGAAAAGGCTATAAGGTATCCGGAGGCCTGCATGGTGTCGGCGTCTCCGTGGTTAATGCCCTCTCAGAATGGCTGGAGGTCGAGGTTTCCTGGAAGGATGGCAGGGTCTACTACCAGCGTTTTGAGCGGGGCAAACCTGTGACAGAATTAAAGCCCATAGGTGAGTGTGAGAAGGACTGCACGGGTACGGAGATCAGATTCAGGCCCGACCCGGAGATATTCGACGAGCTGGAGTTCAAATACAAGACACTCTCCCAGCGCTTCAAGGAGCTGGCCTATCTCAACAGCGGCCTGGAGATAGAGTTCAGCGATCACCGCCAGGAGATAGAAAAGAGTGAGTCCTACTGCTTTGAGGGCGGTATCATATCCTTTGTTCAGAATATAAACAAGAACAAGAAACCGCTCTTTCCCGAGCCCATCTATATTCAGTCCGAGGAGGAAGAACACGAAGCCGAGGTTGCCATCCAGTACAATCAGGGCTACAATGAGACCATATTCAGCTTTGCCAACAATATAAACACACGTGAGGGCGGCACACATCTCAGCGGCTTCAAACGCGCCGTCACCCGCACCATCAACGATTATGCCCGCAGCAGGGGCAAACTGAAAGAGGATGATGAAAATTTCAAGGGCGAGGATATCAGAGAGGGCCTGACAGCTGTCATCAGCGTCAAGCTGACCGATCCCCAGTTCGAGGGTCAGACCAAGACCAAACTGGGCAACAGCGAGATGAGGGGTTTCGTCGATTCCATGCTCAGCCGCGGGCTGAGCAGATTTCTGGAGGAGAATCCGGCTGTGGGCAAAAAAATCGTGGCCAAGGCCGAGAAAGCGGCGGAGGCCAGAAGGGCGGCCAAAAAGGCCCGCAATCTGACCAGGCGCAAGGATGCCCTGACATCGACCGCTCTGCCCGGCAAACTGGCCGACTGCTCCACGCGCGAGCGGGAGGAATCCGAGCTCTATATCGTTGAGGGTGATTCAGCCGGGGGTTCGGCCAAACAGGGCCGCGACCGCCGCTTTCAGGCCATACTCCCCTTAAAGGGAAAGATATTGAATGTGGAGAAGGCCCGGCTGAATAAGATACTGAACAACAAGGAGATAAGATCGCTCATCACGGCCATAGGCACAGGTGTGGGGGAGGAATTTGATCTCTCCAGCCTGCGCTACGGCAAGATCATAATTATGACAGATGCCGATGTCGATGGAGCCCATATCAGAACACTGCTGCTCACCTTCTTCTACCGCTATATGAAGCCCCTGATAGAGGAGGGCAGAATATTCATCGCCCAGCCCCCCCTCTACAAGGTGACCGTGGGCAGCAGAGGTGAGTATGCCTATGATGAGAGAGCTCTGAATGAGATGCTGGATGAACTCGGCGATAAGAATTTCTCGCTCCAGCGCTACAAGGGTCTCGGTGAGATGAACCCCGAGCAGCTGTGGAATACCACCATGAACCCCGAGAACAGGGTGCTGCTGGAAGTGGAGATAGAGGATGCTATACTGGCCGATGAGACATTTACCAGGCTGATGGGTGAGAGCGTCAGTCCCCGCCGGGAATTCATCCAGAATCATGCCGGTGAAGTTGAGAATCTCGATGTTTAAGGAAGGGATGAAATATGGTTGAAGCAGATAGAGTTGAAAAGGTAGCGATCGATGAGGAGATGAAGGGAGCCTATCTGGATTATGCCATGAGCGTGATCGTGGGCAGGGCTCTGCCCAGGGTCGAAGATGGGCTCAAACCCGTCCACAGGCGCATTCTGTACGCACTCAAGGATTTGGGCATAACCTCCAGCAGCTCACATAAGAAGTCAGCGCGCATCGTCGGTGAGGTGCTGGGTAAATACCACCCCCATGGAGAATCATCGGTCTATGACTCGATGGTCCGCATGGCCCAGGAATTTTCCTACCGCTATCCTCTCGTTGATGGTCACGGCAACTTCGGCTCCATAGATGGTGATTCTGCTGCGGCCATGCGCTATACCGAGTCCAGGATGTCGGATATCAGCGAGGAGATGCTGCGCGATATCAACAAGGATACGGTGGATTTTTCCTCCAACTTCGACGATACACTGGAGGAGCCCGAGGTGCTGCCGGCCCGAATTCCCAATCTGCTGGTCAACGGCAGTGCCGGTATTGCAGTCGGCATGTCCACAAGCATACCTCCCCATAATCTGGGCGAGGTGATCGATGGTATAGTGAAGATGATAGAGAGGCCCAATATATCTGTGGAGGAGCTGATGGAATCTATTCCCGGCCCCGATTTTCCCACAGGCGGCTCCATAATGAACCAGGATGAGATACTAAAAGCCTACCGCACGGGGCGGGGTAAGATAAGAGTCAGGGCCAAAACCCGCATCGAGGAGAGGGAATCGGGCCCGCCCCGTATCATAGTCGATGAACTGCCCTATCAGGTGAACAAGGCCCGTCTGATTGAGAGGATAGCCGAAAAAGTCAAGGACGAGGAAATAACCGCCATCCGCGATCTCCGGGATGAATCCGACCGCCACGGACTCCGCATTGTCATCGAGCTCAAGCGGGGGGCAAATCCCGATGTGCTCTTAAATCAGCTCTACAAAAACACCCGCCTGCAGACCACCTTCAGCGTCATAATGCTGGCTCTGGTCGAGGGCGAGCCCCGTCTGCTGTCTCTTAAAGAACTATTATATCACTATCTTCAGCATCAGAAGGAAGTTGTGCGCAGACGAACTTCCTATGACCTGGAAAAAGCGGAGAAGAGAGCCCATATTCTGGCAGGTTACAAAATAGCTCTCGATGCCATAGATGATGTGGTGGAGCTGATCAAGAAGGCCCCGGACAGCGATACAGCCTCGTCTCAGCTGCAGGAAAAGTACGGTCTTACTGAAAAACAGGCTGATGCCATACTCTCCATGCGCTTGAAGAGGCTTACCGCTCTGGAGAGGGAGAAGATCGACGATGAATATGATAAACTGCAGGATGAGATAGGGAGGCTGCGATCGATACTGGCCAGCGAGGATAAGCTGATGGCCACCATCAGAAAAGAGATTCTGGAGATAAGGGAGAAATACGATGACGAGCGCCGCACCGATATCTACAATGAGGATACCGATCTGGAGATGGAGGATCTGATTGCGGAAGAGGATATAGTCGTGGCCCTCACACGCAATGATTATATCAAGAGGATGCCGGTCGATATCTGCCGCAGCCAGCACCGGGGCGGCAAGGGTGTCATAGGCATGGATATCAGAGAAGATGATGTGGTGCAAAATCTGATCACGGCTTCCACCCATGATAACTTTCTCTTCTTCACCGACAGGGGAAATATGTACAAATTGAAGGGTTATCAGATCCCGGAAGCCGGCAGAACAGCGCGGGGAACTGCCATCATAAACCTTCTCTCACTGGAGGGTGAGGAGAAGATCAGCGGTGTGCTCACACTCGAGGATTTTGCCGATGATGGTTATGTTATGATGGCCACCCGCCGGGGCAGGATAAAGAGGACGGAGCTGAGCCGATATGAATCAAATTATTCGGGACTCAAGGCCATAAAGCTGCGTGAGGACGATGAACTGGTCGACGTTAAAAAGACGGATGGTGATGAGGATATAATCCTGATCACAGAAGAGGGTAAGGCCATCCGCTTTGCCGAAAAGACCGTCCGCAGCACCGGCAGGAATTCCTACGGTGTCCTGGGTATCCGCCTGGAGGAAGAGGATAGAGTTGTGGCCATGGCCACAACCTCGGCCGGAGATGATCTCTTCGTCATAACAGAAAAGGGTTATGGCAAGCGGACCTCGCTGAGTAGATATCGACGTCAGCGCAGGGGCGGCAAGGGTGTTATCACCGCCAGACTGAACGAGAATATCGGCAGCCTGGTCACCGCCAGTGTTGTCGAGGATGAAGGTGAACAGGATATCTATATCATAAGCCAGGAGGGCAAGATCATCAGAGTCTCTGCCGCCGAGATATCGACACTGGGTCGCAATACCCAGGGTGTCAGGATCATTGAACTTGAGGATGGCGATATAGTGGTATCTCTGGATATTGTAGATTCCTCTGAATGATGATATAATACAGTAATGATTATATAATAAAGATAATACGATAACTCCTCTTCTGTCTGTTCTGCCAGGGTTATTTCAGGCAGAAGAGGGTATATTTTTTGGTTTACCGATTTTGTTTATTGATGCAGGAATACTCCAGTAATTCAAGAATATTATATAGCGAAGAACAGAGCAGAATAAAAATTAATAAGGGAGTGAGAAGAAAGGATGAAGAGAAGATTTATCATTTTGATGCTGGTTGTGGCAGTTGCTGTGGTTATAC
>CAYXAK010000013.1:0-33676 GCA_964462585.1 uncultured Halanaerobiaceae bacterium | reverse complement strand
GTCAGGAGGTGTAAACAAACAAGATGGCCAGAGATACAGAAGCCAAGTGCAAGCACTGTCGTAGAGAAGGTGAAAAGCTATATCTAAAAGGTGATAGATGTTTCAGCGATAAATGTGCCTTTGAGAGAAGACCATATGCACCCGGTGAACAGGGTGAAAGCCGCAGAAGTGATTCGGAGTATGCCAACCAGCTCCGGGAAAAACAGAAAGTGAGAAAGATGTACAGGCTCATGGAGACACAGTTCAATAATTACTTTGAAAAAGCTGAGCGCCAGCGCGGCGTTACCGGCACCAACTTTCTCAGGCTGCTGGAGACCCGTCTGGACAATGTGATATATAGAGCCGGACTTGCCCTCTCTCGCGATCAGGCCCGTCAGTTTGTCAATCACGGTCATGTTATGGTAAATGGCAGGAAGGTGGATATTCCCTCCCGCGATATGAAAGAGGGAGATGAATTCAGCATCAAAGATTCCACCCGCAAGCGAGATTTTGTGAAGGATATAAGGGAAAAGAATTCCGAGTACACACCCCCGGAATGGCTCAGTGTTGACATGGAAAAAGCTGAAGGAACAGTTGTCAGGATGCCGGAGCGCGAGGATATTGAACATCCCATCAATGAGCAGCTCATAGTTGAGTTCTATTCACTTTAAGTTTTATACAGCCGACCGTGTTTAGCCTGTTTATAATGGCAAGAGAGGGGGATTACGTACAGGCATGATTGAAATTGAAAAGCCGCAAATTGAAAGAGTGGATATAAATGATGAATATGGTGAATATAAAGTGAGCCCTCTGGAAAGGGGTTATGGTACAACACTGGGAAACTCCATGCGCAGAGTGCTGCTTTCCTCTCTGCCCGGTGCAGCCATAACTTCGGTCAAGATTGAGGGTGTAAGACATGAATTCACCTCCATTCCAGGCGTTGTCGAGGATGTAACCGATATAATACTGAATCTAAAGGATGTTATAATAAGATATGACGGTGAAGAAAGGCAGACAATGCGCCTGGATGTTTCGGAGAAAGAGGTTGTCAACGCCGGGGACTTCACACTCTCCGGTTCCATGGAGATTGTCAATGAGGACCATAAGATTGCCACACTGGCCTCCGATGGTGAGCTCAGCATGGAGGTTACGGTCGATAAAGGTCGGGGTTATGTAACCGCTGAAGAGAACAAGGAGACATTCGATGATGTGATCGGTCTGATACCTATCGATTCCTCCTTCAGCCCCATCGAGCGGGCAAATTTCAGAGTGGAGGATATACGTGTGGGGCAGATCACAGACTACGACTGCCTTTACCTTGAGGTATATACCGATGGCAGCATACATCCAGATGAGGCTATCAGCCTGGCAGGCAGAATTATGGTCGAACATCTGGAGCTGTTTACAGATCTGACCGAAAAAGTCGACGATATGGAAATAATGGTGGAGACGGAAGAAGAGGAGCGCAATGAAATATTCGATACCTCCATAGAGGAACTCGAGTTATCGGTGAGGTCATCGAACTGTTTGAAAAGAGCAGGCATAAATACCGTGGGTGAGCTCGTGGAAAAGACCGAGGATGACCTCATGAAAGTCAGAAACCTGGGCAAAAAGTCGCTGCAGGAGATAAAGGATAAACTGGATGAATTTGATCTGGAACTGAAGCAAAACGAAGAATGAGGAGGGTTTTAAGATGGCCAGGCGCAAACTAAACAAAAAAAGCAAACACCGGCGAGCGATGTTCCGCAATATGCTGACTGAGTTCTTTCGCCACGAGAGAATAGAAACAAGTCTGCCCAAGGCCAAGGAACTACAGCCTCTGGCAGAAAAGATGATCACCAGAGCCAAAGAGAGCAACCTGCAGAACCGCAGGGAGCTTCACTCTGAACTCCAGGATAGAGAGGTAGTGACCAAACTGTTCGATGAGATCGCTCCCAGATTCAGCGAAAGACCCGGAGGTTATACCCGCATCATGAAGATGTATCCCCGCCGGGGAGATGCCTCAGAAAGGGCTCTGCTGGAGCTTGTCGAATAAACTATTTCAATCCTCTGTTTTTATCAACCCCGGGCAGTTAAGTAGGTGAAAGCATGAGCCTGATTGAACTAAACAATGTCGAATTTTCATATGAAGAACAGGCTGAACCCGCTCTGACGGGCATTGACCTAGAGGTTGAAAAGGGGGAATTTGTGGGAATAGTCGGGGGCAATGGTTCGGGAAAGTCCACACTGGCCAAACTTCTCAATGTGCTGCTTGTCCCGGGGCAGGGAGAGGTGAAGATCGATGGTATGTTAACCTCCGACCCGGAGAATATCTGGAATATAAGGCAGAAGGTGGGGCTTGTCTTTCAGAACCCCGATAACCAGCTGGTGGCCACCATGGTGGAAGATGATGTGGCCTTCGGTCCCGAGAATCTGGCGCTTCCCTCAGCTGAAATCAGAAAAAGAGTGGATGATGCTCTGGAGATGGTCGGTATGGAAGGGTATCAATCCCACCCACCTCATAAGCTGTCTGGTGGTCAGAAGCAGAGGGTTGCTATCGCCGGCATCATAGCCATGCTGCCTGACTGTCTGGTTCTCGATGAGCCCACGGCCATGCTCGATCCCCTGGGCAGACAGGAAGTATTGAATACAGTCCGGAGTCTAAATCAGAGTGAGGATATTACCGTCATATATATCACCCATTTCATGGAAGAGGTAGTTGCAGCTGACAGGGTGCTGGTCATGAAAGAGGGCCGCATCATAAAGAACGCTCCGCCGGGTGAAATATTCACCGACCCGGAATTGATTTCAGAGGCGGGGCTGGAAGTGCCGCCGGCTGTCGAACTGGCGGCAGAGCTGAGAGCTGCAGGCCTTGATATTCCTCAGGTATTGACCCCGGAAGGGCTGGTGGATGTCCTATGCTGATAGAGATGAAGGATATCACCCATATTTATGA
Source organism: uncultured Halanaerobiaceae bacterium (assembly GCA_964462585.1). Classification (GTDB taxonomy): domain Bacteria; phylum Bacillota; class Halanaerobiia; order Halanaerobiales; family Halarsenatibacteraceae; genus Halarsenatibacter. The sequence goes on along the minus strand of CAYXAK010000013.1, from coordinate 30,762 downwards.
ACTGGAAGAACCTGTAACGGCTTTAAAAGATATCAATTTAACCATAGATAGTGGCGAGTTCATAGGCCTGGTAGGTCATACAGGTTCTGGCAAATCAACACTGGCCCAGCTTTTAAACGGCCTTATAGAGCCCACAGAAGGAACGGTCTACTATAACGGCCAGGACATTTTTGCTGAAGGCTATAACCTCAAGGATGTTCGGGAGAAGGTGGGGCTTGTTTTTCAGTATCCAGAACATCAGCTCTTCGAGGAAACTGTGGCTGATGATATTTCCTTTGGTCCCAAAAATCTGGGACTGGACGAAGAGGAGATCACCGAAAGAGTGAGGAGATCTCTTGATCTCGTCGGACTCGATTACGAAGAATTCAGGGATCGCTCCCCCTTCAATCTCAGCGGAGGCCAGCAGCGCCGGGTGGCCATAGCAGGGGTGCTGGCATTAGAGCCTGAAGTTCTCATTCTCGATGAACCTTCAGCTGCTCTCGATCCCACCGGGCGCCGGAAGCTGCTTTCGCTGCTGGAAGATCTTCATCAGAATATGGGTCTAACAATCATTCTGATAACACACCGCATGGAGCAGGTTGCCCGGCTGGCCAGCAGGGTTGTGGTGATGGATAATGGCAAAATAGCCCTGGACGGCACTCCGGAGCATGTGTTTCAGAACCAGGAATATCTGCAGGAGCTGTCACTGGATCTGCCCGCTCTGACCATGATATTAAGTCGCCTGAATGAGAGAGGTCTTGATGTGAGAAACGATATATTTACACTGGAAGAGGCCAGAGATGAGATACTGACAGCATTGAGCAGCAGAACCGCAGATAAGGAGAAGGGCCTATGCTGAAGGATATAACGATTGGCCAGCATATACCCGGTAATTCATTGATTCACAGACTCGATCCCCGCATTAAAATTTTGATAACGATTATAATGATTACAGTCCTGTTTTTGGTCGATTCATTCCTGGGTTTTTTCCTGTTTTTAGTTATGACAGCAGGTATAACCCATCTGGCCAGTCTGCCGGTCAAACGGGTTCTCAGGGGATTAAAACCCGTTTTCTTTCTGGTTTTAATCACTCTCTTTCTGCACCTCTTTCTGACCAGAGGTGGTGATGTTATCTGGCAGTGGAGGTTTATCAGAATTGAAGAGGCGGGAGTGGAGACAGGTTTCTTCATGGTCAGCCGCATACTTCTGCTGATTATGTTCACATCGCTTCTGACACTGACGACATCTCCGCTGCAGCTGACAGATGGCATCGAATACCTGCTCAAACCGCTGGCTAAATTTGGAGTGCCGGCAGGAGAGCTGGCCATGATGATGACGATAGCGCTGCGCTTCATTCCCACGCTGATGGAAGAGGCCGATAAAATCATGAAGGCTCAGAAGGCCCGGGGAGCTGATTTTGAGAGCGGCAATATTATACGCAGGGCAAAGAGTTTAATCCCTCTGCTGGTTCCTCTCTTTATCAGTGCTTTTCGCAGGGCTGATGAGCTGGCTCTGGCCATGGAATCCCGCTGTTATCGCGGAGGGATGAACAGGACCAGGTTGAATGAACTGGAGATGAAAACCCGGGATGTTATCATATTTCTCCTGGCAATTATTCTGGCTGTATTTATCAGCTTATTTTAGAGAGGCAGGTATCTGGCATGGGCAGGCAGCGTGTAAAGTTATATATTGCCTATGACGGCACCGATTACAGCGGCTGGCAGATTCAAAAAAATACCGATGCCACCATCCAGCAGCATCTTGAGGAGGTAATCGGTGAATACGATCCTGAACTCGACAGAGTTCACGGAGCCTGCCGCACAGATGCCGGGGTACATGCCAGGGCCCAGGCTGCTCATTTCGATATGTCGGTCGATATCCCCGAGGAGAGGATAGCCCTTGCCATTAACGGTGATCTGCCCCGGGATATTATCTGCTGGCAGGCCGAAAAGGTCAGGGATAATTTTCACAGCCGTTATCAGGCCCGGGCTAAAACCTATCGCTATCGTATTGATAATGGAGAATTTCCTCATATTTTCACACATCGCTACACCCATTTTCAGTATCAACCGATGTCTCTCGTTCCGATGAAAGAGGCTGCCCGTTATCTGCCGGGTGAGAAGGACTTTTCCTCCTTCAAGGCAAAGGGGTGTTCGAGCTCCCATCCGGTGCGCAAAATTTATCGGGCCGGTGTTTGTAGAGACTCGAATGAGGAGATAATCATCGAGATAACAGGTTCGGGTTTTCTCTATAATATGGTCAGAATTATCGCCGGAACATTGATTGAGATCGGCCTGGAGAAGAGAGAAGCAGAGCAGATGGAGGATATTATCGAGGCCAGGGACAGACAGGCAGCAGGATTTACCGCTCCGGCCTGTGGCCTCACACTTGAGAAGATATTTTACAGTGAAGATTTTGAGCAATTTTTTGCATAAAAAGGAGGTAAATACTTATGTCTACCTATATGGCAAAGCCGGATGAAGTCGATCAGGATTGGTATGTAGTTGATGCTGAGGGCAAGACTCTCGGCCGGATGGCATCTGAGATAGCCAGTATTCTCAAGGGCAAGCACAAACCCGAGTATACCCCCCATGTGGATACAGGAGATTATGTCATAGTGGTCAATGCAGAGAAGGTTGAGATGTCCGGAGATAAATGGGAAAAGAAGCGCCATATCCGTCATTCTCATTTTCCCGGCGGCATGAAGAAAATACCCTATGAGGAGCTTCGTGAAAGCAACCCGGAGCTCATAATCGAAGAAGCTGTCAGAGGCATGATGCCCAGCAATACACTGGGCAGGAAGATGCTTAAAAAGCTGAAAGTTTATGCCGGCCCCGAACATCCCCATGAAGCACAGAAACCTGAAAAACTCGAACTTGAATAACTGAGAGGAGGGAATTTATTATGGCCGATGTACAGTATCGGGGAACAGGACGCCGAAAAACTTCCACTGCCAGAGTGAGATTGATGCCCGGAAGTGGAAATATAACTGTTAATGGTAGAGATGTAGAGGAGTACTTTCATCGTCTTTCCCAGATTAAGGATCTCAAAGCTCCCCTGGAACTTGTCAATCAGACAGGCAGTCTGGATGTTGAAGTCAATGTCAACGGAGGAGGCAAATCCGGACAGGCTGGAGCCATCCGACATGGTATAGCCAGGGCCCTTCTCCAGGTTGACGAGGATTTCCGTCTGCCCCTGAAAAAGGAAGGTTATCTCACACGCGATCCGCGGATGAAGGAGAGAAAGAAATACGGTCTCAGAAAAGCCCGCAAAGCTCCTCAGTTTTCCAAGAGATAATATCATCGCCAACAAAATCAGCATACCTGTATCTCCCCCTTCTTCCCGGAGCGTCATCCAGGAGAAGGGGTTTATTTTTTGGAGTTAGCCGCTGCTATTTTCTGATAACAGCCATAATAAAAAGCCCCGATACAGCAGGATATCAGAGCCTTACACCTGCAATACCGGGGTTGATTTATTTAAAAGGTCAATTAAGTTATTCTGCGAATAAGCATGAGTTTAATAGATGGCAATGTTAATACACTAAATTACAGGGTATATTAAAAACCCGGAAGAGCTGGGTTCGCATCTTTCAGTATTCTCTCCCGGGTATTGTAATCACAATGTGTAAGACGTCAAGTAAGAAGAGCTCAGATTATTCCCTCTGCTGCTTGGGGTCGAGCGCGTCTCTCAGGGCGTCGCCCATGAAATTTATGCTCAGCACGGTTATAACTATCATGAGTCCCGGGGGTATCCAGAACCAGGGTCTATCCTCCAGTATGGCCAGGTTTCGGGCTTCATTGAGCATATTTCCCCAGCTGGCCAGCGGAGGCTGTACACCAAGGCCGAGAAAACTCAGTCCGGCCTCAGATATGATAGCAAATGCCACCTGCAGTGTGGCATGAACAAGAATAGGTGCCACGGTGTTGGGCAGAAGATGTTTGAACATAATTCTCTTCTTGCTGGCACCGATTGCTTTGGAAGCGTGAACAAACTCCCTTTCCCGGAGTGAGAGCACATTTCCTCTGACAATTCTGGCAATTCCGGTCCAGGCCAGGACACCTATCACAACCATTAATCTGAACAACCCGGGCCCGAAGACCGCAACTATGGTGATCGCCAGCACCAGAAAGGGCACACTCCTTATTATATCCACTATCCTCATTATGATAACATCGACAATTCCACCCAGAAAGCCGGCCAGAAGTCCCATTATACTTCCTATAACTGTTGATATAGCCATGGCTATCAGGCCCACCTGCAGGCTAACCCTGCCTCCATAGAGCATGCGAGAAAATATACAGCGTCCCACTCTATCGGTGCCCAGCGGGAAATCGCTGCTGGGCGGCTCATTTGACTGCAGTATATGTGTATCAAAAGGATCGTTGGGTGCCAGCATGGGTGCGAATATAGCCATCAGGGCTACGATGATCAGCACACCGAGCCCGAACATACCGAGTTTATCCTTGCGAAATTTTCTCCAGGCCATGCGCGCTGGTGATTCGACCTTTCCACCGATCTCATGTGCTTGATTACCAGCGCCAGCATCTTGATTGGAAGCCATGTTAAATCCTCCTTCTAATCATATTTGATCCGTGGATCGACCACTGTGTAGAGCATATCAGCAAGAAAATTACCTGCGAAGACCAGCACGGCAAAGATAACTGAAGTTGCCAGTATGACAGTATAGTTGCGCTGGTGAACTGCTCTGATGGTTAATCTGCCGATACCCGGCCAGGAGAATACCTCTTCTGTGATTACGGCGCCGGAAAAGAGAAGAGGAATCTGCAGACCGAAGAGTGTTATCACGGGTATGAGGGCATTGCGCAGAGCATGTTTATATACTACCATTCTTTCCTTAAGCCCTTTGGAGCGGGCAGTTCGGATATAATCCTCTCCAATAGCCTCCAGCATGCTGGAGCGCATATATCTGGTCAGGCTGGCGGCTCTGGCCGTTCCCAGTGCTATCACCGGCAGAATTGCATGATGGAGATGGGAGAAGAATGTATCTTCGGCCAGCGGCCGGGAAAATCCGCCTGTGGGGAAGAGGTCTAAATTAAGGGCAAAGACAAATAGCAGTATCAGACCGAGAAAGAAGTTGGGAACAGATACGCCCAGAAAAGCGGCCACAGTCCCCACATAGTCGAAAACAGAGTACTGCTTTGTGGCCTGAATTATGCCTATGGGAATTGCCATGGCGAAGGAGAGTATCATGGCTCCCACCGTCAGATATATTGTAGGTACAATTCTGGGCCGCAGCAGATCAATCACCGGCTGACGGGTTGAATCCATAGAGGTACCGAAGTCTCCCCTGATAAAGTTTCCAGCCCAGCGAAAATATCTAACATGGATGGGATCATCCAGACCCAGAGCCTCAAATCTCCTCTGGATGTCCTCTTCTGTTATCCCGGGCTGCTGCCGCAGATGAGCCACAGGACCACCGGGGGCCAGATTGATAAGGGCAAAGATACCGATAGATACCAAAATTATTACTGGAATACCCTGTGCCAGTCTTTTAATTAGATACTGAGACATGAACCTACCTCCTTATTCTCCCTGAATTTAATCTTTCCTAAAATAATGCAATAACATAAACATAGATATAAAAAGCAAGTAAAATTATTGAGGGCCAGTATTACCCTCGAGGATTGTTAAGAAATCGAGATGGGGCCGGTCAAAGGCCCCATCTCGATTCCTTTCAGCCTATTTAATTGCTGTATGGCTATATTTTCAATATTGCTGTAGAGATCCGATGAACTGGTTTACTGTCTGTATCTCTCTGGAATCCAGATCTCTCTCAGGAGATGCCAGTCGTTTTCGAGGGGATCTACAACACCGGGATCGGGATTGTATCCTCTCACTCTATCGTTGAGAGCGTGGACATAGATGTCTGCATACATCGGTATATAGGGCATCTCTTCATTCCAGATCTGCTGGAATTCCACATATTTTTCTCTTCTGGCGGTCTGATCCAGTGTGTTGCGGGCGTCCTCTATAAGCTCATCAGCTCTTTCATCGGAGAAGTTGGTGTCATTCCAGTCTCCGTCGGAATGCCAGGTTGTGTATGGATCGGGATCAGCACCGAAGCTCCAGCCCATGAACCAGGAATCGAGCTCACCGGCCGATATCTGATCGGTCAGGGTGGCAAATTCCATGCGTTCGATCTCAACATCCATGCCGATATCGGTGAGGTTATCCTGTACCAGTGCCATCATCTGATCGATGAATTCGGAGTCGGCTGAGGCGGTAATGGTGAATTCCAGAACCTCTCCATCCCTTTCGTAGAAACCGTCTTCATTCATCTCCCAGCCGGCCTCTTCCAGTGTGGCCTGTGCCTCTTCTGGATCGAAGTGATACTGCTCGAGATCATCGTAATAGGCCCAGCTGGCCTGGGAGATGGGAGAGTTGGTATAGGTGGCCAGACCCTCCATTACGGCATCTATAAAGCCCTGTCTGTTTATGCCGTAAGCTGAGGCCTGTCTGACTTCAGTCTCCGATACTGAGCCTTCAGCTTCGACGTTAAAACCGATAAATCCAAAGCCATTTCTGACTGACTGGTGCAGGTTTATATCTTCCATCTGTGTCAGCCTGTCAAAATGCTCGTGATCGACCTCAGGAGCAAAGTCCACTTCACCGCGCTCGATCATCATGATCTGAGCCTGATCGTCGACATATTCTATGATGACATCATCTACATATGGTCTGCCGTGTCTGTAATCTTCATTGGCGGTGAGGTGAGTATATTCATCATCGGCATATTCGACGAATTCAAAGGGGCCTGAACCCACTGGATTGGCATAGTTGAAATCCAGATCGCTGAGTTCGGCTACCTCGTATTCGCCCAGTATATGCTCGGGTACGATGCCGAAGGGTGCACCCTGTACCAGGAAGGGAGCGTGAATTTCGTCGAAGGTGATCTCGATGGTATGATCATCTACCACATTTATACCTTCAACTTCATCAGCCTCGCCGGCCTGAAACTCCTCTCCACCTTCGATGGGTGTGAAGTTACCGGCTCTGACACCATCATAATCGGGATGAAGGAATACTTCATAGGTATATTCTACATCATGGGCTGTGACGGGTTCACCATCGTGGAATTCAGCCTCTTCATCGAGATAGAAGGTGTATTCCAGATAGTCATCACTTACTTCCCAGTCTGTGGCGAGGGCGGGCTGTGGTTCAAAGTTGGGATCAGTTCTGGTCAGGCCTTCAAAGACCTGGGTCCAGACTTCTGAATCATAGACGGATTCAGCGAAGAGCGGATTGAACATACCCTCAGGTGGCTGGGTTCGAGCTATGGTGAATGTGCCGCCATATGTGTAATCTTCGATTATCTCTTCCGGTGACTGCTCTGCTATTGCAGGCATGGTGAAGAGAAGGCCTATGGCCAGAGTTAAAATAGCTATTCTTTTAAACAAATTATATTCCCCCTGTGATGTGTTTTGTTGGGATTATTTAATTCAAACGTAAAATGCTTCAAAAATAGCGAGTAAATTTGAACATTTTAGGAAATATCAAGCAAGGCATGCAGGAACAGCAGCCTGCTCTTTGTCTGGATTCACCTCCCTCTGTTAAATTTTCAATAAATCCTTCCACTAATATTATTCTATCTGATCGGGTGAATTCCTCCCGCCTATCTTTGAAAATTTAAATTTTGTTTTTGTTTAAATTGATAAATAAGTAAAAGTTATTCAAAATATTTATATAATAATTTAATATATTAAAAGCCCGTATCAATAAAATCAATATGCAAAAAGACCATTTTATTAAGGAGGCATATGAGTTATAATAATTACGATGGTGGAGAAATGATGGAGAAGAGAATTTTAAACCAGCTGCAGAATTTAGACTGGAGGGGTGAAGCTATGAAACTGATCGGAGGATTGTTCCCACATCCTCCCATCATAATCCCTGAGGTGGGAGGGGAGAGAAGATTTGAGGCGGAGGCCACTCTCAATGCCTGTCAGGAACTGGCCGGAGAGATAGCGGATGAAGAGCCCGAACTGATCGTATTCTCCGGCCCCCACGGCAGATGTGAGAGAGAGAAGATAACGATACTGGCAGATGATATCGTTAAAGGGGATCTTGGCCAGTTTAATGCCCCGGAGCTGAAGTTTTCAGTCTCCAGCCTGCCCGGACTGGTCAAAGAGATGACCGGCAAGGCCAGAGATGAGGGCTGGGCTGTGGAGGTTGCTGAGGATAATATCAGCGTCAGGCTTGATCACGGGGTGATGGTACCCCTCTACTTTTTAGAGGAAGCCGGACTGGGGAATATTCCCTGGGTTATAGTCAATATGGCTTTCTGGTCTCCGGAGAAGCTGTTTGGATTTGGCCAGTTCCTCTCGGAATTTTTCATCGACACGGAAGCACTCTTTGTGGCCAGCGGTGATCTTTCCCACAGGTTAAAACCCGGTTCACCTGGCGGTTATGCTCCGGAAGGAGAAAAATTCGACAGAAAATTGATGGAATACCTGGGTGAGGCGAATATTCATGAGATTATAGAGATGGACAGCCAGCTGCGGGAAAAAGCCGGTGAATGCGGCTACAGACCTCTGCTTATAGCCCTGGGTTTCTGTCAGAATGAGGGTCTCAATGTAGATGTAAAATCCTATGAAGGTCCCTTTGGTGTGGGTTATGGTGTGGCTGGATTCTACCAGGATCATCAGGACTGAGAGCTTAAAAACCCGGATCTTTTGACACTACGGCAAACAATATGGGGGTTGATGGATGAAAGACTTAAATTTTTCTCCGGTTAAACTGGCAAGAGAGGTGCTTGAGACCTATCTGGAGGAAGGGGAGATGCCCGAGCTCCCCGCTGTTGATATCAGGGCCGGAGCTTTTGTCTCGATTAAAACAGCAGAGGAGGAAGAGCTGAGGGGATGTATAGGCACTATAGAGCCCTGTGCCGATTCACTGGCCGAGGAGATTGCCCAAAATGCTGTAAGTGCCGCCTGTAAAGATCCCAGGTTTTCATCTCTGAGAAAGGAGGAGCTGGCCGGAGTTAAGATAAGTGTCGATGTACTGGGTGAGAAAGAAGCTGTTGACGACCTCTCACAGCTGGACCCGAAGAGATACGGTGTGATAGTCGAAAAAGGAGGCAGGAGAGGTGTTCTCCTGCCCGATCTTGAAGGGGTGGATACAGCCCGCCGCCAGCTGAATATTGCCTGTCAGAAGGCTGGAATTGAGACCGGAGAACTGCAGCAGGGTGAGGTATGCATATATCGTTTTCCGGTGAGACGCTATGAGGAGGAATGATGATGAGAGACGATGATCTGGTGGAGGCGAGGTTTTATGAGCGGGAAAAGGAGAATAAATTACGCTGTCAGCTCTGTCCTCATTTCTGCCTGATAAGCCCTGATAATACAGGGAAATGCACTGTGCGCAGAAATGATGACGGTGTGCTTAAAACTCTTAACTATGGGCAGGTGACCTCGGCAGCCATGGATCCCATAGAGAAAAAGCCTCTCTATCATTATAATCCGGGGAGCACCACACTCTCTCTGGGAACCCGGGGCTGTAATTTGAGCTGCAGTTTCTGTCAGAACTGGCGCATAAGTCAGGGCTCTCCCCGGACAAGATATCACTCACCTGCCAGAGTGGTGGAGATGGCCGGGGAGAAGAACAGTTCAACCATAACTTTCACATATTCTGAACCTGTGGTCTGGTTTGAGTATATAGAGGATGTGGCTCAAAGGGCGGCTGAGAGAGGTCTTGGGATCATCCTGGTCACAAATGGTTTTATAAATTCCCGCCCCCTGCAGGAGCTCATTCCCTACCTCTCGGCCTGCAATATCGATCTTAAAGCAATGAGCGCAGAATTTTACCGGGAGCACTGCGGGGGAGGAGGGCCCGATCCGGTCAAGAAGACCATAACCTCATTATATGAAGCCGGTGTCCATCTGGAGGTGACAAATCTTCTTCTGCCTGGAGAAAATGATGGGCCTGAGCAGCTGGAGGAGCTGTGTGAATTCATAGCCGATCTCAGCCCGGAGATTCCCCTGCATATCTCCAGGTATTTTCCCCGCCACAGATTGAAGCTGGGGAAAACACCGGCAGAGGTGATGGAACGGGGTTTTGATCTGGCCCGTAAACACCTTAACTATGTTTATCTGGGCAATATAGACCATCCCCGGGGCAGGATAACTTACTGCCCTGAGTGTTCAGTCGAACTCATAGATCGTTCCTATTTCAGCCTTAAAAATCGGCTGGAATCGGGTGAATGCCCGCAGTGCGGTCGTGAGATTTCAGGAGTATTCGATCAGTGAGCTGGTGACAAATTAATCTTGAAGAGGAGGTAATTTAGTTGGGGGACTTTTTTGGGACCGATGGTGTGAGAGGAGTGGCAAATGACAGCCTGACTCCGGAACTTGCCTTCAGCCTGGGCAGGGCCGGGGGATATGTTCTGCATAACCGGGAGGATATTGACTTAGAGGATGCCAGAATTATCCTGGCCAGGGATACCAGATTATCGGGTGATATGCTGTTCGGGGCACTGCTGGCCGGGCTGAATTCAGTGGGTGTGGATGTGATAGACCTCGGCATAGCTCCCACACCGGCTGTGGCCCATTCAGTCCGCAAAACCTCCGCCCTGGGCGGGGTGATGATATCGGCCTCCCACAATCAGGTGGCGGATAATGGGATAAAATTCTTTAACAGCAGAGGCTTTAAGCTCTCCGATGCCACAGAGGAGGAGATCGAGGAAAAGCTCGGCATCTACCTTCCCAGGGCAGAAAATTCGCAGATAGGCAGGCTCAAATATGAGGAAGATCTGCTCGAGGAGTATCTCGACAGCCTGGAGGCTGCGGCCGGAAGAGAATTAAATGATATGAAGGTTGTATTGGACTGTGCTTATGGTGCCGCCCATGAGCTGGGCCCCCGTCTTTTCCGGCGGCTGGGTGTAAAAACTGTCAGCATAAATGATGAACCCCGGGGAGATCTGATCAATGTCAGATGCGGTTCAACCGATCTTTCCTGTGTGAGAGAATATGTGCAGGATGAGGAAGCAGATCTGGGCATAGCCCTCGATGGTGATGCGGACCGCTGTATATTGATAGATGAAGAGGGAGAGGAAATAGATGGAGATCATATAATGTATATCACCGCCTCGGCCATGATAGAAGAAGGTTCTCTCAGGGATAACAGTGTGGTGACAACCCGCTACAGCAATCTCGGTTTAAGGGAGGCTTTAAATGAACTGGGGGGTGAGCTGGAATTTGCCCCCAATGGCGATAAATATGTTCTGGAACGGATGAGAGATGAGAATTTGAATCTGGGCGGGGAAAAATCTGGCCATATAATCTTCTTCGATCACAATACTTCCGGAGACGGGCTGCTGACAGCTTTGAAGGTTATGTCGGTGATGGCCCGCAGAAAAGCCAGCCTGAGTGAGCTCAGCGCTGGTTTTGAACCCTGGCCTCAGCTGCTGGCCAATGTTGAGGTGGAGAGAAAGGAAGAATGGGAGGATAATGATAGAATCCAGAATGCTATCGCGGAGGCCGAAGAGGATATGGATGGGGGCAGAGTTTTTGTCCGTGCTTCAGGGACAGAGCCTGTGATCAGGGTCATGCTCGAGGACAGGGATAGATCTAAACTGGAGAGGTGGAGAGATAGACTTACAGATATAATTGCTGAAGAGCTCAGCTGAGGATTTGGTCTGATAATGTGAGGTGAGATATGGTGATCATCGGTCATGGTGTTGATATAGTTGAGGTGGCGCGCATTGAGCGGCTGATCTCTCGATTTCCTGAGAGATTTCCCCGCAGAGTGTTCACACCTTCTGAAATAGAGTACTGTTTTGAACGAGCTGTTCCGGCTGAGAGTCTGGCCGCACGTTTGGCGGCCAAAGAGGCTGTTTACAAAGCTCTATCCCCCGGCATTGAGGTGCTGAACTGGCAGGAGATAGAGGTGATTTCAGGTCAGGGGGGCAGACCTGGCCTTAAAATCAGTGGAAAGACATCAGAAACTGCTGATAAACTCAATATAACCGGCTGGCATATAAGTCTAAGCCATGAGAGGAATTATGCTCTTGCTTCAGTTTTAGCGGAAGGAGGCAGATGATTTATGATTTTGCTGACAGCCGAGGAGATGCAAAAAGCCGATGAAAGGGCTATAGATCTGGGTATGCCCGGGCTCATTCTGATGGAGACGGCGGGCAGATCGGCAGCCGCCAGGATTTATTCACACTGGCAGGATGAGATCGAGGGCGGGATTTTGATAGCTGCTGGAGGTGGCAACAATGGTGGAGATGGTCTGGTGGCAGCCCGCTATCTTCAGAGCTGGGGAGCAGATTTAAGTGTGCTGCTTTTGAGTCCGCCTTCAGAGCTTGAAGGGATCAATGCCCAAAATTATCGCCTCTGCCAAATCCACGGTGTGCATATGGAGCTGGCGGAGGAGCTCGAAGATGAAGGCAAAAAGCTCATAGAGAAAGCCGATATCATTGTAGATGCCATGCTGGGAACGGGACTTAAAGGACCTGTCAGGGGAGAGGCGGCCAGAATTATTGAGCACATTAACAGCTCTTCCGGGCAGGTCCTCGCCATTGATATACCCAGCGGCGTAAATGCCAGCACCGGAGGAGCCCCCGGTGGGGCAGTTAAGGCTGATCTGACAGTCACCATGCAGAATGCCAAAGTCGGTCAGATTATGTATCCGGGGCGCAGTTACTGTGGGGAGCTTTTTATAACCGACCTCGGTTTTCCCGGGGAAGTATATGAGGGGATATCCCCGGATCATTTCCGGCTCACCGACAGGGAGGCAGAAGGGCTTCTGCCCGCAAGAGAGGAGACAGGTCATAAGGGCACATTCGGGGAGGTGCTGGTGATAGCCGGCTCTAATGAGATGCCCGGAGCGGCGGTTTTGAGCTCACTGTCAGCCCTGCGGGGAGGGGCAGGTCTTGTCAGGCTGGCCGCACCTGAAGGTGCTGTTTCTTCGCTGCCGGCTGCTGCTCCTGAAGTGGTCCTGCTGCCTCTGGCAGGCGGAGAAGAGAAAGCAAAAAAAGCAGAAGATGAGGATATAGAAAAGGTTCTCGAAGCGGCCAGTGATGCCGATGTGGTGGCAGCAGGTCCCGGACTGGGCCAGAGCAGCTTTTCCAAAGAACTTGTCGGCTCTCTGCTCTCTGAGCTATCCTGTCCTTTAGTTCTGGATGCTGATGGCATAAACAATCTGGATTCACCACGGCCTGTCAGGGAATATGAGGGTGAGATCATATTGACCCCCCACCCCGGGGAGGTGGGACGCCTTCTGGACAGAACCCCCGGGGAGATCGTCGACGAACGCCGCAGTATAGCCCGCTGCTTTGCCCGTGAGAATGACGCCATTCTGGTTCTGAAAGGGGCGGATACCATCACAGCTCTGCCGGCGGGAGAGCTTTTCATCAACCCCACCGGCAACGAGGGAATGGCCACCGCCGGAAGCGGTGATGTGCTGACAGGGCTTATGAGCGGACTTATTGCCCAGGGGGCCGGCTGTGAGGAAGCAGCCTGTCTGGCCGTCTATCTACACGGCAGAGCGGGGGATCTGGCCCTGGAGAAAGAGGGCAGCCACTCGCTCACCGCCGGTGATATCATGAGGGATCTAAGTCAGGCTTTCAATTCCCTCGGCGGGGAATATTCCGAAAATATGCCAGGTGAAAAGCGATGATCCTCTCCGATGCCAGCCTCAGAGAGCTGATGGAAGAGGATGAACTTGTGATCTCTCCCTGCACTGAGGAACAGATACAGCCGGCATCTGTAGATTTGCGGCTGGGTGAGAGCTTTCTCAAGCTCGATGAGAATATGATGGAGTCGATGAAGCTGACCGATGAACCCAAATACAGGGAGCTTAAAAGTGAGGAGATAGTCATACCACCCCATTCTTTTCTTCTGGCCAGCACCCGAGAGAAGATCTCACTGCCAGCGGATCTCACCGCCTTTGTTGAAGGCAGGAGCTCGATAGGCAGGATGGGCCTTTTCATCCAGAATGCCGGCTGGGTCGATCCCGGTTTTAAGGGGAGGCTCACACTTGAGCTTTACAATGCCAACAGGCTGCCGATTAAACTGCTGGCAGGCAGGAGGATATGCCAGCTTGTATTTGCCCGCACGGACAGGCCTGTGGATAGCCTTTATGAGGGTAAATATCAGCATCAGGAGGGGGCTGTGGGCAGCAGGGCATTTCTGGATGAGGAGAACACCTGATATCCATCAATCATGTTTGCACATGTTCAAAATAATATGTTATACTGTGATTTGTGCACTATAAAGTCAGCGATAACAGAATAATCAAAGCAGTAAGAGGTGATCTGTCATGGTTAAAATTATTATCTCCAATTTTGAACACAATATCGGTCCTGGAGATATTGTGGGAGCTTTTATAAATGAATGCGGAATCAGCAGTGATGATATCGGCAAGATTGATATCAACGATCATCAGGCTGAGGTAGAACTTGCGGATGAGGTTGCAGAAAAAGTTGTAAAGCAGATGGATGAGAATCAGATCGGCGGGGGCAGAGTCGAAGTTAAACCTGCCGATCCCGGTGATGTTCTGCCACCGGATCTGGTCGAATATACCAAAAAGTATAAACGCCTGGTAGAGATGGAGAGGGAAGAGGAGATGAAGCAGCACCAGCTTGAGATCAAACATTACTCGGCCCGGGAAAGAGAAGAGAAGGGCAGGGCCATACTCCATCTAAAGGGGCGTGATGAGGGCAAAGCCCTTGGTCAGAGATCTCTGGTCAAATTCATGCGGCAGAAGCCGGGTGAACAGCTGCCAGATACAGAGATAAGCATAGGGGATTTGGTCATGATCAGCAAAAATAACCCCCTCGCTGATGACAATCCCACCGGAACTGTGGTGGAGATGACGAAGTATTCTCTTACGGTTGTTTTTGATGGGGAGCCCCGGGGTTTTGTCTACGGCAAAAATCTGAGGATCGATCTTTACGTCAACGATATCACCTATCAGCGCATGCTGACAGCTATCGAATCCTGCGAGAATGCCTCGGGTTCAGCGGAGCGTCTGCGCGATACCATGCTTTTGAACAGACGCCGGCCACAGGCTCTGGAAGGAAGCCCGGAGATTGAAAGCTGGTTCAATCAGGATCTCGATCCTTCTCAGAGAAAAGCGGCTGAGGATGCTCTGGCCTGCCGCGATTTTCATCTAATTCAGGGCCCTCCGGGTACGGGCAAAACCATGACGGCTATAGAGATAATTCAGCAGGCCGCCTCCCGGGATATGAAAATACTGGCCACCGCTGATTCCAATGTGGCGGTGGACAACCTGGTGGAGCGGCTGGCTGATTCCTCAACCGAAGCTATCAGAGTGGGTCATCCCGCCCGTGTTTCACCGCTTTTGAGAGAACACACTCTGGATTACAGGGTGCTGGATCATGAGGATTATGAGAAAGCCCAGAACCTGAGAGGTAAAGCAGACAGCCTCAAAGATAAGCAGGATCAATATATTCATCCCAGCGGCCGCTACCGCCGGGGTATGAGCAATGAACAGATAAAGGAACTGGCTGAAAAAGACAGAGGCTCCAGAGGAGTTTCCCCTGATAAAATAAAACAGATGGCCAGCTGGCTGGAAATCCAGGAGGAGATAGAAAAGATCTACGATGAGATCCACCGTCTCGAGGAAAAAGCAGTTGATGAACTCCTGGCCTCTGCTGATGTAATCTGCACAACCAATTCCACCGCAGGATCAGAACTCATGGAGGAAAGAGAGTTTGACCTGGTCGTGGTGGACGAGGCTACCCAGGCCACAGAACCTGCTACATTGATTCCTCTGCTCAGGGGGGAGAGGGTTATTTTGATCGGTGACCACAAACAGCTTCCTCCCACCGTTAAGAATCAGCAGGCAGCCAAAGACGGCCTGGAGCGCTCGCTCTTTGAAAGGGTTCTGGATGAACACGGCAGAGAATTCTGGTCACTGCTCAAAGTACAGTACCGAATGCATGATGATATCATGGAGTTTTCCAGCAGGAGATTCTATGATGGTGAGCTCAAAAGCAGCCAGGATGTTGCCGATCATACCCTGGCCGATCTGGGTGTAAGGCCTGAAGATGATGGAGGCATAACTGACAGAGCCTTCCAGGAGGATTATCCGCTGGTATTTCTCGATACCCGTGATATGAAAGCAGCTGAGAAGTCCAGGGCTGATTCGCCCTCTTATTACAATCCCGTGGAGGCTGAAATTGTCTACGATTTGGCCAGCAGAGCTCTAACACTGGGCCTTGATCCAGACTCTATTGGTGTTATCTCACCCTATAAAGATCAGATCGATGAACTGGAGAATAAAAATCTCCCCGAGGAGCTGGAGATCAAAACTGTGGACGGCTTTCAGGGCCGGGAGAAAGAACTGATAATTCTCTCTCTGGTCCGCAGCAATCCCCAACAGAATATAGGATTTCTTCGCGATCTGCGCCGGCTCAACGTCTCGATCACCAGAGCCAGACGTAAATTGATGATCATAGGTGACAGCAGCACCATCTCAGGCCACAGGCTCTACAGGGATCTCGTGGATTATATTGAGGAGCGCGGTCTCTATTATAAACTGTAGACTGAGATTTATTTAAGAAACACGTCTTTTCATTGACATCTCATCATCTGTGTAATATACTTTAAAATAAGGGAAGCTGCCTTGAATTCGCAGCTGCAGGGAATTACCGTGCGGGCTCCTGCAAAAAACAAAAAAACTAATAATCTAGCGAGGCGGTGGGAATATCATGGACGAGTATCTGAGAAAGAATGAGGAATTATCAGAGGAGGAGAGGCGCCAGATAGCCCGTAAGATGATTGAGGGTTACAAAAAGATGGGGCCCTTGAACCGTGAACTGGCTCAAAATGTCGATTCAGGATCCGGTCAGAGCCCGGAAGGACAGAACTGACAGACGGCTGCGGTGCCGGGTTCTGTCCTTCTCCTATGGCATCTATCACAGTTAACGGGGGGATAAGAAATTGGGGGAAAAGGAATTGTGCCGGGTCAGGCTTCCCACAAAACTGCTGCAGGAACTTGAGGGTTATATGCCAAACGAAGGAGAGGAGCTGGAGGAGTTTTTCTGCAGGGCCCTTAAACTTTATCTGGCCCATCTAAAAAAAGATGAGATAAAGGAGGAGCTTAAGTGCGGCTACAGGGAGATGAGCGAGATCAATGAGCGGCTGGCCGATGAAGGCCTTCCCTCGCTCTGCCGGACTATATCATTTTATGAAGAAAAACTATCGGAGTGTGAATAATGGAAATACTAAGAGGGGATGTTTTTTATGCCAATCTGAACCCTGTTGTGGGTTCTGAACAGGGTGGAACCCGACCTGTCCTGATCATTCAAAATGATATCGGCAACAGATACAGCCCCACCGTAATAGTGGCAGCTATAACCTCCCGCATCAAAAAGGCCAAGCTGCCAACACATGTGGAGATAGGGGCTGGAGACAGCGAACTGGATAGGGACTCTGTCATACTTCTGGAACAGATTCGCACGCTGGACAAAAAGAGGCTGGAGCGGAGAATCACACATCTCAGCCCGGAGATAATTGAAGAAGTTGACAGGGCTCTGGAGATAAGCCTGGGCCTTATAGAGCTTTAGACTTACATAATCTATCCCCCTGTAATAAGGGGGTTTTTATATTGATTTTATCCCGTGAGGAGGATATAAATTGCACCAGCACTTTGCTGAAATCCACCGTGGAGATTTTAGAGAGAGCACACATCGAGGCAGCCTGGCCGTCACAGACGAGAAGGGCAGATTGATAGCCTCGGCCGGAGACCCCGAGTTTTACACCTACTGGCGCTCTGCGGCCAAACCGGTACAGCTTCTGCCCCTCATTGTCAGCGGGGCGGCAGATCATTATCAATTTTCGGATGAGGAGCTGGCGGTGATGATGGCTTCACACAGCGGTCAGCCCCGGCATCGGGCGAAGGTCAGGAGCATCCTCTCCCGTATCGGTCTGAGTGCGGAAGATTTGAACTGTGGAGTTCATCCTCCCATTCATTCTGAGACCAGGAAGGATCTCTACCGGGGAGATGGTGCTCCGGATGTCCTGCACAATAATTGCTCCGGCAAACATGCCGGAATGCTGGCAATGTGCGTTTACAGGGGCTGGCCTGTTGAAGGTTATGACAAAAAAGGCCATCCCCTGCAGAAGCTGCTCTACAATTATGTGGTCGAGATGACCGGCTTTGATACCGCCAGGATAAATACCGGCAGTGATGGCTGCGGGGTGGTCGTATATCATCTGCCTCTGCGTGCTATGGCCAGGGCATATGCCAGACTTGCAGTACCGAGCGGCCTGCCCGAGGATATACAGCAGGCCTGCAGCAGAATAGGCAGAATAATGAAAGAAAACCCCGGCCTGCTGGCAGGGGAGGGGAGATTTAATACCGATCTGCTGGCGGATTTCCCCGGGGAGTCACTGCTGGCCAAATCGGGGGCCGAGGGCATCTTCTGCCTGGGTCATGAGGAAGAAGGCTTCGGCCTGGCCCTTAAGATCGCTGATGGAAACAGCAGGAGCATTCCTCCGCTTGTTCTCACCGGGCTGGGAGAACTGCTGGAGATCGATTTAGCTGATAGAGAAGGCCTGAGTGAATATATCAAACCGGATATCACAAATCATAGAGAGGAAAAAGTTGGACATATAGAGGCGGATATATCCTTAAAATATAACCGGGAGGAAAAAATTCATGCTGGCAATTAGAGCTGGAACGATAAAAACGATGGAAGAAAAGGGCACAATAAAAGATGGAGTTATCCTGATCGAGGATGGGCGTATAGAGGCTGTGGGCCGTGATCTGGAGATACCGGAAGAGGCGGAAGTTCATGACTACCCTGATGCCACCGTGATTCCGGGTATGATAGATGCCCACACACATGTGGGAATCGGTGAAGAAGGAATCGGCTGGGAGGGCCGGGATTATAATGAGATCACAGATCCCATCACCCCCCATCTCCGGGCGATCGATGCCATAAATCCTGATGATCAGGGGCTGGAGGATGCCAGACAGAGCGGCATAACCACCGTGATGGTAAGTCCCGGCAGTGCCAATGTTATAGGCGGAGAAAGCCTGGCCATGAAAACACAGGGCGAAATAGTCGATGATATGGTCATAAAAAATCCCGTGGGTGTCAAGGCTGCCTTCGGCGAAAATCCCAAGCGGGTTTACGGTGAGAAGGACAAAAGTCCCAGCACCAGAATGGCTGTAGCGGCAGAAATGAGATCGGCCCTGCAGAAAACCCGGGATTATCTGGCCCGCAAGCAGAAAAATGGTGAGGATGAACCCTTTGAGCACGATCTTAAATGGGAGAGTTTGAGCAGGGTAATCGAAAATGAGCTTCCCCTCAAGACACATGCTCACAGAGCTGATGATATCATGACGGCTGTGAGAATAGCCCGGGAATTCGGCTTTGAGCTGACGATAGAGCACTGCACCGAAGGCCATCTGATAGCTGAAAAGCTGGCTGAGGAGGGGATTCCGGCCGTGGTCGGCCCCAGCCTCACCTCCCGCAGCAAAGTTGAGGTCCGAAAAAGAGATTTCAAAACCGCCGCTGTTCTGGCCAGAGCCGGTGTCAAAGTAGCTATAATGAGCGATCATCCTGTGATTCCTGTTGATCAGCTCAATATATATGCAGCCCTCTCTGCCCGGGCAGGTCTGGAGAGAGATGAAGCCATAAAAGCCATAACCATCAACCCGGCAGAAATACTCGATATAGACGACAGAGTTGGCAGCCTGAAGAAGAACAAGGATGCTGATTTAGCGCTCTTTTCCGGCGATCCGCTCAGTCTGACCGCCGAACTAAAAGCAGTCTATGTTGAGGGAGAGAAAATTGAACAGGAAGGGTGAAATCTTCCGGAAGATAACGGAGTCAGATCAGGAGACTGCTGATCTGGGCAGCAGACTGGCCGAAAAGATAGAGGAGCTGTTCCTCTCCGGAGAACCCGGCCGGGGAATTGTGATCATGTTAGAAGGAGAGCTGGGGGCCGGTAAAACCTGTCTGGTCAAAGGAGCTGCCGGCCATCTCTTCCCCTCCCGGCATGTGAGCTCACCCTCCTATACGATTATGAATGAGTATGCTGGCGATGACATCAGCCTTGTCCATGCCGATCTTTACCGAATTGAGAGCGAAGAGGAGATAGAATATACGGGTTTATATGCTCAGCCTGAGGATAATACCATCCTGATGATCGAGTGGCCGGGGCTGGTAAGGGATGAATGGCAGGAATATATTCTCATCGAGATTGGGGAAAGGGGTGATCTCTCCCGCCTCATATCTCTATGGGCGGCGGGGAAGGTAGAGACCTCCATTGTGAAGGAGCTGAAAAGGTCTTATGAGAGCTTTAGGAATTGACACCTCGACTGCTATGCTGGGGCTCGGCCTTGTAGATGAAGATGGGCTTGCAGGTGAGATAAATATCAAGCTCGATCAGAGCCATAACCAGAGGCTCATCCCTCTTTTGCAAATTCTTCTCCGGGAAAACGATTGCCGCCTTGCGGATATAGATCTCATATCAGCGGTTATCGGTCCCGGCTCTTTTACCGGTCTGAGAATATCATTGAGCACAATTAAAGCCTTCAATCTGGTGCACAGATTTCATAATGTGGCGGTTTCCAGTCTGGAACTTCTGGTGGCAGAGAAGTTGAAACAGCCGGGTTACTGGCTGCCGGTGCTGGATGCCAGGCGCCAGAGGGTTTATACGGCTCTCTTTGCCGGTGAGAATGATCTGCCCGACGAAAAGAGCCGTATGATTGCTGATCAGGCCCTGGCCCTGGATAATCTGTCGGAAATTATAAAGGACAGCATTCCTGCCGGTGGACGCCTCTCGATTGTGGGGCCTGCTGTCGATAGATACCGGGAGGAATTTGCCGGTCTGGCCCGCTCTCTCCCCTGTCAGGTCACTGTAGAGCCCTCCATGACAGCTCAGCCGGCTGGGGGCAGGGCGGCCTGGCTGGGCCGTGAGTTATTTCAGAGCGGCAGAAAAAATGATGTCGGCGAGCTGACACCGGCCTATCTGAAACCACCCCAGGCTGAGATTAACTACCGTCAGAGCGAAGATGGCGGAGAGGAATAATATGCTGAAAGACAGCTTCAGACCTGAAGAAGTTGATATCGAGATCAGGGAGATGAAACTCAAAGATATCGATGAGGTCATGAAAATAGAGAGGTCTGTCTTCTCATATCCCTGGTCTGAGCAGGTTTTCTTTTCCGAACTGCTCTCCTCGCGGCCCTCACATTATCTGGTGGCGGTCTCTGGAGATAAGCCGGTGGGCTATGGTGGGGCCCGTCTGGAATTAAACCGCCTGCATATAGTCAATCTGGCCGTTGATGTTGCCTGGCAGAGATGTGGTGTGGGGGGAATGCTGCTGCGAAAATTCATCAGCCTGGCCGGAGCTGAAAATATGGGGGAGATCTATCTTGAGGTGAGAGAGTCAAATACCGCGGCCCTCTCCTTCTATGAAGAATTTGATTTTGTGCAGAAGAAAAAGCGCTACGGTTACTATCAGAACAACAATGAGAATGCCATAGTAATGGTGAGGAGACTCGATAACAATGAATGACCCAGGCTGCTGTGAGAAGGAAGAAAATTTATATATACTGGCCCTGGAGACTTCCTGTGATGAGACCGCTGCCGCTGTACTGACCGACCGGGGGGGCAGACCGGTTATTCTCTCCAGTCAGGTGGCCTCCCAGATAGAAGAGCATGAAAAATTCGGTGGTGTTGTTCCGGAAATAGCCTCCCGCCGTCACCTGGAACTCTTCGAAACTGTGGTGAATAAAGCCCTGAGAGAAGCCGGGGTCAAGATGGACGATATAACGGCCGTTGCGGCCACGCGGGGGCCGGGGCTGGTGGGAGCACTGCTGGTCGGCTTTGCTGGGGCTAAGGCTATAGCTATGGCCCGGGATATTCCCTTTATAGCCGTCAACCATGTGGCCGGCCATATCTATGCCAACTTTCTGGTCCATGAAAATATCCGCTCACCTTTTCTCTGTTTAACAGTTTCAGGAGGACATACTGATCTGATCTATTTTCATGATACCACAGAATATGAAATTCTGGGCCGGACCCGGGATGATGCCGCCGGTGAGGCTTTTGATAAGATCGCCCGCTTTCTGGAGCTGGGTTATCCCGGCGGTCCTGTGATCGAGAGAGAAGCCAGCAAGGGGAATGCAGAAGAAGTTGAGCTGCCCCGGGCGTTTGAGGGTGAGGAGACATACGATTTCAGCTTCAGCGGTCTCAAGACCGCGGTGTTAAATTACGTGCATAATGCCAGACAGAGGGAGGAAGAGATCGACATTCCGGATCTGGCCGCCTCCTTTCAGCAGGCTGTGATCGAAAGCCTTCTGCCCCAGGTAAAAGGGGCACTGGATAATTATGAGACTGCCTCTTTGATGCTGGCGGGCGGTGTGGCTGCCAATAAAAGCCTGCGGCAGCGCTTTTCTGAGCTGGCTGAGAAGAATGGCATCCCCCTTTATGTCCCCCCCCTGGATCTTTGCACTGACAATGCTGCCATGATAGGTGCTGCAGCTTACTACCGGCTGCAGAAAGGCCAGAGCGATGATCTGGGCACAGATGTTAAAGCCACGCTGACAATGTAAATATTAGAGGAGAAATTCTATTATGGATAGAGGTCTATTTTTGCAGTCTCTCTACAGCAGTGTGCAGGAGCACAATGTTCTGCCCCTCACCTCATGCTGCCCCCTCCACTGTATTTTCTGCAGCCACAGATTTCAGCCCACTCCAATCCAGACCTTAAAACCGGGACATATCTCTGAGGATAGAGTTATGGACCTCATGGACTACCTGGATCCCTCCCGCCCTGTAATTATCGGTGAGGCTGCCAGCCGCATTGAAGAAGGAGAACCCTTTTTTCATCCCTCCTGGCAGATGCTGCTGCAGGAGCTCAGGAATAGATATCCCCGCACACTCCTTAAGATCACCACCTCAGGCACCACACTCTCATCCTCTGAGATGAAAACTCTCCAGTCCCTGCGCCCCCTGAGAATATGTCTCTCGCTCAATCTGATCGATCCCGAAAGCCGGAAACAATATCTCGGAGACAGAAACCCCGACCGGATAAAAAAAACACTGGAATTCTTGGCCGAAAGTGTTATACCTGTGGAAGGAAGTATGGTGGCGATGCCGGGTCTGGTGGGCTGGGGGGAGATATTTCAATCACTGCAGGAACTGGATAAAAACCCTGCAGTCCGCCATATCCGCATCTTCAGACCGGGATTTACCGGTCGGGCTGCCGAAGAGATCCAGAAGAAGCTCACACTGGATGCTGATCATCTGCGCAAAAAGGTATATCAGTGGCAGGAGGATTTAATCACACCCCTGGTTTTAGAACCAGCTCAGGTGAAAGATCTTAAAGCCAGGTTGCTGGGCGTTATTGCAGACAGCCCCGCCGACCATCTGGGGCTAAAACGCGGAGATATAATAAAGGATGTGGCCGGTGTAAAACCTGAAAGCAGAGTCGGGGCCCACGGCCGGCTCAATGATCTCTTCTCTGCGGGTGATGATTACAGCATAGAAGTCCTCAGAAGGGAGCAGAGAGACGAGGGGGGTTCGCTCGAGGAGATCAATGTGCTGCCGGAGAGGCATCTGAAAGAGTATAGATATCCTCAGGAACAGAGTTTCGGTGTCATTATGGCCTATGATATCGATCCGACACAGCTGAGAGAAGTTGAGAGGCTTACACCTGAACGGGGCAGGGTGCTCTTCCTGACAGCACCGGCAGCCAGGGAGAGGGTTAAGCTCATGGTCGATAGATTGAGTGAAAACAAAAAGCCTGATTTTACAGCCGGAGTCAAAACTGTAGATCCCGAGTTCTTCGGGGGTAATATCGAAGCAGCCGGGCTTTTGGTGAGTGAGGATATATTGAACAGAGCCGATGAGATTAAAGCCTTTGAGCCTGATCTGATTTTGATTCCGGATATTATCTTCGACAAAAGGGGCAGAGATCTGCTCGGCTCTCCCAGAGGGGTTCTCAGGGAGAGACTTCCCGGACCCGTAAAATTTGTTTAAGGGAGAATAAAGCATCATTCAGGAGAATAAACGTTCTAATCTCCATGAATAAACCATAAACAGCTTTTTCGGCACTTGATTTCTATTAATAACTGCCTTATTATATAAAATGGATTTGTTAGCACTCACCCCAAACGAGTGCTAATAACTGAATAGATTTCGTCTGCTGGCAGCAATAAAATATTTAAATTAAGAGGGGGTATATGCAAATGAAGTTAAGACCGCTGAACGATCGTGTGGCTGTAAAGTATGAAGAACCAGAAGAAGAAACGACAGAGAGCGGAATCGTTCTTCCTGATACTGCAAAAGAGGAGAAGCCTCAGCAGGCTCAGGTAGTGGCCAAAGGCAGCGCCTGTGACGATGAAGCTGCAGATACTGTAGAGATAGGTGATACCGTAGTATTTGACAAATTTGCCGGTACCGAGGTTAATATCGACGACGAGGAATACGTGATTCTCGATCTGGAAGACGTACTGGCCGTAATAGAACAATAAAAAAATTTAAGGAGGGATACATATGGCCAAGGAATTAAAGTTTGGAGAAGAAGCACGCAGAGCTTTAGAGGACGGCGTGGAGACACTGGCCAATTCTATCAAGATTACACTGGGACCAAAAGGACGCAATGTTGTTCTGGAAGAGAGCTTTGGCTCTCCTTCGATCACAAATGATGGTGTCAGCATAGCTCGTGAGATAGAAGTTGAGGATAACTTTGAAAACATGGGTGTGGAGACAGTCAAAGAGGTTGCCACCAAAACAAACGATGCAGCCGGAGACGGAACCACCACAGCTACTGTTCTGGCAGAGGCCATCTTCAAGGAAGGCCTCAAAAATGTAGCAGCAGGTGCCAATCCCATTCAGCTCAAAGACGGAATTAATAAAGCTGTCAACTGCATCATCGAAGAGATCGGAAGCATAAGCGAACCCGTAGAAGGCCGGGAGGCAGTCTCCCAGATAGCCGCCATCTCCGCAGATGACGAAGAGGTTGGCGAGCTTATAGCCGGAGCCATGGAAAAAGTAGGTCAGGATGGTGTTATCTCCGTAGAGGAATCGAAGAGCATGGGAACCTCGATGGATGTAGTTGAAGGTATGCAGTTCGATCGCGGATATCTTTCCCCCTATATGGTAACAGATACAGAAACAATGGAAGCTTCCATGGAAAACCCCTATATACTGATCACAGATGAGGAGATATCCAATATTCAGGATATCCTGCCCCTGCTGGAAAATGTAGCACAGTCCGGCCGTGAACTTCTCATCATTGCTGATGATGTAGATGGTGAAGCTCTGGCCACACTGGTAGTTAACAAAATCCGCGGCACTTTCGACTGTGTAGCAGTCAAAGCTCCCGGATTTGGCGATAGAAGAAAGGCTATGCTGGAAGATATAGCCGTGCTTACCGGCGGTCAGCTGATCACGGAGGATCTGGGCCTCAAGCTGGAAAACGCCGATGTCAGCATGCTGGGTGAAGCCAACAAGGTTACAATCACCGAGGATGACACAACCATAGTAGAGGGCAATGGTGACAAAGACGAGATCAAGAACAGAATCAGTCAGATCAGAAAGCAGATCGACAGCACTGATTCTGATTTCGATAGAGAGAAGCTGGAAGAACGTCTGGCCAAGCTGGCCGGCGGTGTAGCTGTCATAAATGTAGGTGCCGCAACTGAGACCGAACTGAAGGAGAAAAAGCACCGCATAGAGGATGCTCTCTCCGCCACCAGAGCTGCTGTAGAAGAAGGGCTTGTGCCCGGTGGAGGTGCCACCTATATACACGCTCTTCCCGCTCTCGATGAATTAGAATTTGACAATGAAGATGAGGAGACAGGAGCGGATATAGTCAGGAAAGCCCTGGAAGCTCCTGCCTATAATATCTCCGACAATGCTGGCTTTGAGGGCTCAATCATCGTAGAGAAGATGAAGGAGAAAGATGAGGGCACAGGATTTGATGTCATGACCGGCGAGTTTACAGATATGATCTCCGCCGGAATAATCGATCCTGCCAAAGTAGCCCGCTCAGCCCTGCAGAATGCCGGCAGTGCAGTTGGTATGCTGCTCACCACTGAATGCCTGGTCGCCGACAAAGCAGATGATGATGGCGATGAAGGCGGCGCTCCCGGTGGAGCCCCCGGCGGCGGTATGCCCGGCGGCGGAATGGGCGGAATGGGCGGTATGATGTAAGCCCACCGCCTTCTTTGAAGGCATAAATAGTGCTGATCTTAGAGGTGGCATCTCCCGACCGGGGGGTGCCACCTTTTTTGCTTATTATTTTCTTTTATGTTATAATTCAATACTGGAAAAATAGAAAAATATCTCCGTGCATCTGAAAGGAGTCAAAATGTCCAGAAATAAGATTGCAATCGTAGATTTTGGCGGTCAATATGTGAGATTAATAGCAAAAAAAATAAGGGGTCTGGGTGTCTACTGTGAGATAGTCTCTCCGGAAAAAGAAACTGATTACTTCCGGTCATCCTCCGTCCAGGGGATTATTCTTTCCGGAGGTCCGGCCAGCGTCTCAGAAGAGAGTGCCCCCAGGCCTGTCCGGGAAATTTTTCAGATGGAGAAGCCAGTACTGGGCATCTGTTACGGTATGCAGCTGATAGCTGATATTTTTCCCGGAGGAAGGGTGGCAGACGAGAGCTTTTCAGAATACGGAAGAAGTGAACTTGAGCTTCTGGCTGCAAGCCCGCTTCTGGATGATATAACTGGAGAGGGTGAAGCAAGTGATGATCTCCAGGTCTGGATGAGTCACGGAGACAGTGTGCTGGAAGCACCCCGTGATTTTACCGTTCTGGCCAGAACAGAAGATGTTCCTGTGGCCGCCATGGCCCGGGAAGACAGGCAGATTTATGGTGTTCAGTTTCATCCCGAGGTATCCCACACCTCCAGGGGTGAGAAGCTTCTGGCCAGCTTTGTCTTTCAGATCTGCGGTATGAAAGCAAACTGGCAGACAGATGATATAGTTGCAGAGAGGATTGAAAAGATACAGGGTCAGCTGGGGCCTGAAGAGGAGGTTCTCATAGGCCTTTCCGGAGGTGTGGATTCGACCGTCACCGCTGCCCTGTTAGAGCAGGCCCTGGGAGATAGGGTGACCGGCATTTTTATCGATCATGGCCTGTTGAGAGAGGGAGAATTTGAGGAGGTTAAAGGACAGTTCAGCGAGATATTTGATTTTCCCATCTACTGTCTCGATGCTTCCAGGAGATTTCTCAGCAGACTAAAAGGAGTTGTTGACCCGGAGGAGAAAAGAAATATAATAGGTGAAGAGTTTATATCAGTTTTTGAGTTGAAGGCCCGGGAGCTGGAGGATGTCTCCTATCTGGCCCAGGGGACGATATATTCTGATGTGATTGAGAGCGGTCTGGATCAGAATGCAGCCATGATAAAATCCCATCACAATGTGGGCGGGCTGCCACAGCGAATGGAGCTCGATCTGCTCGAACCCCTGCGTGAGCTTTTTAAAGATGAGGTGAGGAAGATCGGTCTGGAACTCGGCCTTCCTCAGGAGTTCATCTGGCGTCAGCCCTTTCCCGGGCCGGGTCTGGCGATAAGAATTATAGGAGAGATAACCCAGGAGAAACTGGCCATAGTGCGCAGGGCTGATAGAATTTTGCAGGAAGAACTGAGCAGACTCGATAGCAAAGTGGAAATATGGCAGGCCTTTGCGGTTCTGCCTGACATGAAAACAGTAGGAGTGGAAGGGGATAGCAGAACCTATGGTTATCCCGTGGTAATCAGGGCAGTCGATAGTGAAGAGGCGATGACAGCGGACTGGGTAAGACTTCCCCACGAAGCACTGGACAGAATTGCCGGTAGAATTGTGTCAGAGGTCGATGAGGCTAGTCGGGTTGTCTATGATATCAGCTCAAAACCTCCCGCTACTATAGAGTGGGAATAATAGAAAGGAGAATAAAACATGGTTGAAGAAATAGAAAATGAACTGACCGAGCAGTTATTTGATGCGGTTCTCTCCCTGGAGGATAAGGAAGAATGCTACAAATTTTTCCGGGATATCGCTACTGTAGGGGAGATAGAATCTCTCTCTCAGCGCCTGGAGGTTGCCAGAATGCTGAGACAGGGAGTCACCTACGAAAAGATAGTGGAGGAAACCGGAGTCAGCACAGCGACCATCAGCCGTGTTAAGAGGGCTTTAGAATACGGCGAAGGCGGCTATAATGTCATACTGGATAGACTGGGTGTTGAGTAAAAACAGCAGCCTGAGATATCGATAGATCGATTTAACTGGCCCGTCCATATCTCTGGGCGGGCCGGTGTTTTTTGAAGGGAGGAAATTATGGCTGGAGGAACTGTTAAAGCTCGCAATTATCTGGTGAAAATACTCGATGGCATGGCCAGAGGACTTTTTGCATCGCTGATCATCGGCCTGATCATAACTCAGCTGGGCGAGCTATTTGCCCAGCAGTGGCTTATAAATCTGGGAGATATTTCCCAGTATATGATGGGGCCGGCCATAGGAATCGGTGTGGCTGCCAGCGTTTCAGCCACAGGGCTCAGCATGTATGCCTCGGCCGTGACCGGAGCTATAGGTGCGGGCACACTGACATTCGCTGATGCTGCTGTGGATGTGGCGATAGGTGAGCCGGTTGGTGCTCTGGTGGCAGCTCTGATCGGAGCGGAAGTGGCCCGCAGGATCGCCGGCAGAACACCGGTTGATATCGTGCTGGTGCCGGCTGCCGCTATAATCTCCGGTGGTGGAGCCGGACTGGTGCTTGCCCCCGTGCTGGTTGAGATGACCTATCTGCTGGGCGAGATGATAAATGCTGCCACCATGCTGCATCCTTTCCCCATGGGTATAGCGGTCTCAGTTTCTATGGGTATGCTCCTGACTCTGCCCATATCAAGTGCCGCCCTGGCCATATCTCTGGGCCTGGAGGGACTTGCAGCAGGAGCTGCTACGGTGGGCTGTTCGGCTCAGATGATCGGTTTTGCCGTCACCAGCTTTAAGAGCAATGGGGTCGGTGGATTTTTTGCCCAGGCCCTGGGTACTTCGATGTTACAGATAGGCAATATTGTCAAAAACCCCTACATATGGGTTCCTCCCACACTGGCCGGTGCTGTACTCGGTCCCATCTCCACGGTGGTCTTCGGCATGACCAACAGCCGCATCGGTGCCGGCATGGGGACCAGCGGCCTTGTTGGCCAGGTGGCAACCCTGGAAGTAATGGGCGGTGAAGCTCTGCCCGGCATAGTCATTCTACACTTTCTGCTGCCTGCTTTTCTGTCCTACCTTTTCTATATGATATTGAAGTCCAGAAATCTTATAAGTGTCTCTGATATGGATATCAGGGAGGGATAGAACAAAGTGAAGGATAAATACGATGTTGTCATAGTTGGTTCGGGGCCAACGGGAATATTTGCCGCCCTGGAGCTGATTGAACAGGAAACTGACTGCGAAATACTGATACTGGAAAAAGGCAAGGATATCACCAGCCGCAGATGCCCCATGAAGGAAAGCCCCGGCAGCGGTGAAGGCTGTTATGGATGTGTATCATGTGCTGTAGTTTCAGGCTGGGGGGGAGCTGGAGCTTACAGTGATGGAAAGCTTTCGCTTTCTGCCGATATAGGTGGCAATCTGGAGGAGTATATCGGCCGGGAGAAGCTGGAATCTCTTATATCCTATGTTGATCAGCACTATCTGGAGTTCGGGGCCCCCGACCGCATCTTTGGAGTGCCTCGCGGCAAAGAAGAGGATTTTCGCGATAAAGCGGCAAGAGCCGGACTCAAATTTATACCCGCCCGTCTTCGGCATCTGGGTACAGGATACAGCAAAAAGGTTCTGGAGGAGATGCGAGATTATATCCTGGAGAACGATGTGGAGGTTCAGTTTAACACCCGGGTGACCGATATAATAACTGTTGAAGGAGATGAGATCTCCGGGGTGAGACTGGAATCAGGTGAGGAGTTAGAGGCCGGCTATGTGGTTGTTGCTCCCGGAAGGGAAAATGCCAGCTGGCTGGCGGATGAGATAGACAAGCTCAACCTGAATACCTCGCTCAACCCCATCGATATTGGAGTGAGAGTTGAGACTCCCGCCTCTATAGCACGGCCCCTGACAGAGGAGCTCTATGAATCTAAACTCATCTATCATACTCCCACTTTCGACGACAGGGTGAGGACTTTCTGCATGTGTCCCAACGGCGAAGTTGTCAGCGAGAATAACCAGGGGCTCATCACGGTCAATGGACATACACATGCCGATATGGAGACGGAGAACTCCAACTTTGCCCTGCTGGTCAGCAAAACATTTACAGAACCCTTTAAAGAACCCCATACCTATGGTCAGGCCATAGCCAAACTGGCCAATCTGCTGGGAGCAGGTGTGCTGGTGCAGAGGCTGGGTGATCTTCTGGCCGGCCGGCGATCCACCGAAGCCAGAATAGGGCGCAGTATAGTTGACCCCACACTGGAGCAGGCCACGGCCGGTGATTTAAGTCTGGTCTTCCCTCACCGCCATCTGACCGGAATTAAAGAGATGCTCAAAGCCCTCGATGAACTGGCTCCGGGTCTTTATTCCAAGGATACACTTCTCTACGGGGTTGAGGCCAAGTTTTACTCCTCCCGGCTGGAGGTGACGCCGGAGCTGGAAACAGCTGTGAAAAATTTATTTGCAGGAGGCGATGGGGCTGGAATAACCCGGGGATTGATGCAGGCTTCCGTGGCAGGAGTTTTAATCGGCAGGGAGATCAGCAAGAGAAATGGTTCAGAACTGGAATAAAATGAGAGAATAAAAAATGGTCTGGCTACCGGGATTTGAACCCGGGACCTCTTGCTCCCGAAG
>CAYXAK010000012.1:25864-34187 GCA_964462585.1 uncultured Halanaerobiaceae bacterium | reverse complement strand
ACGTAATGATTCTTTTCTACCTCTTTATAACCTTCTTCCCGGTTATTTTGATAAAACTCTTCCACAACTTCTGTGATCTGTTCGGGAATAAATTCCTCGCTGCGGTCCCACTTTTCCTCGATATCCGGAACCGATTCAAATAACATCTGGGTATAGGGGTGGCGGGGGTTTTCATAAACTTTAGTGGTGGCCCCCCTTTCCACCAGGTTGCCCTCATGGAGGATTAGAGTATCATCGCTGAGGTAGTAACCCAGGTTTAAATCATGGGTGATAAATAAAACAGCCAGTCCCTTATCCCGGCAGATATCGACCAGCAGATTTAAAACCCCCATCCTGGTGGAAGCATCCAGCATGCTGATAATTTCATCGGCTACCAGAATATCAACATCCAGGAGCAGGGCCCGGGCAATCAAAAGCCTCTGAAGTTGACCACCGCTTAACTGATGGGGATATTTATCTAAAATTCGCTCCGGATTTAAGTTAACTTCCTGAAGAGACTGAGAGATGAGCTCTTCCTTGTTTTCCGCCTCCAGTTCAAATTCCCGGAAGACCATGTCGAAAACCCGGTTGATTTTAAAGAGGGGATTGAAGGAGGAAAATGGATCCTGAAAGACCCCCTGAATTTGACGATAATAGTCTTTTTTGCTGCTTCTCCCCTCTATATCGGTGATATCCTCTTCTTTAAATAAAATCTTTCCCGAGTTGGGTTCGGTTAATTTTAAAATCAGCCGGCCAATGGTCGTTTTTCCGCTGCCACTCTCTCCGACAAGTGAAGTCACCTTTCCGGGATAAAGTTCAAAAGAAGCATTATTTACAGCTACAGTATACTCTTTATTGATTATTCCGCTGGAATATATTTTTGTCAGATCTTTGGCTTCCAGAATAGGTTCATTATTTTTACGCATTTTGATCACTTCCCAGAGACTTATAGTTCCAACATCTGATATAGTGGCGCTGCTGGATCTGATCCATTTCCGGCGAAGCATCACATTCTGAAGTTCGATGCTGACAGCGAAATCTAAATCGACAGCCCTCTTCAATATCGGTGAGATCCGGCGGTGTGCCTTTTATGCCTGTTAATCTCCTATCTTTGTGTTGAATACCGACCCGGGGTAGAGAACTGATCAGGGCTCGTGAATAGGGGTGGCGGGGATTATGGACAATTTCATCTGCACCTCCAAGTTCAGCCAAACGGCCGGCATACATTACCAGAATGCGATCTGCAATCTGATATAGGGTGGCCAGATCATGGGAAATAAAAATGGCAGAACCTATAATTCCCTCATCTCTGAGATCGGCCAGTAATGTTGTAACATAACGCTGCGAAGTTACATCCAGAGCTGAGGTTATTTCATCGGCTATCAATAAATCCGGATTGAGCATAGAGGATATCAGCATAACCACCCTCTGTTTCATCCCTCCTGATAGTTCCATCGCATATCGATTCAGAACTGAAGTAGAGAGGTTGACAATCTGAAATCTCTCTTTGACCTTATTCATGAAATCCCTATCAGCACGGCGCCCGTGCTGTTTGACCAGATCTTTTATAAAAGTCTTGATCTTCTTGGTTGGACTGAAGGCATCTAAAGCGTACTGGGGAATTATTGATATATTCTTCAGCTTAAGTTTTCTTTTTTCCTTTTTGGAAAGCTGCATCAAATCCTGTCCTAAAAGTCTGGCCTCTCCAGATATATGCTGCAGAGGTTTATCTAAAGAAATGAGGGAGTAAGCCAGCGTGCTCTTGCCGCAGCCTGATTCTCCTACAACCCCCAGAATTTCTCTTCTTTTAATGGTGAAATTCAGGCCATCTACCGCTTTAACATCACCTTTCATGACCCGGTAATAGGTTTTGAGATCAGATATTTCCAGTACAGCTTCGCTGTCTTCCATAGTTTAAAACTCCCTTAATTTAGGATTAAAAGCTTCATCCAGACCGGTATTAATAAAATAGAGAGATACTATCATGATTGTCAGAAGCAAACCTGGGATAATTCCCCACCACCACATGCCCAGCTCCAGTGCATTCCAGTTTACAGCGTTCTGCATAATTAGACCCAGAGAAATACCTCGAGTTGGACCAAGTCCAAGAAACTCCAGTCCTACAGTGGCGAGAATAGTTCCCATGAATTGAAGGATAAAGACCATAAAGATGTATGAGAACATATTGGCGGCAATATCCTCAAAAAGTATTCGCAGTATATGGTTGGAAGATATCCGGGATAGATCCACAAATCCCGAGCTTTTTAATGACATGGCCTGGGACCGTACCGCCCGTGCTGTCCAGGGCCAGACGGTCAGACCCACCAGCACTGCCATGTTCACAATTCCCCGATAGGGAAGATAGGCTGCTATAATTATCAGTACAGCAAGTGTGGGGAAGGTGAGGACCACATTTGTCAGCATCATTAAAATTTCATCCACTAAACCGCCTTTATAACCGGCTACCAGTCCAATAATAACACCGATAAAACTGGCAATCACGCCCCCGATAAAACCAACCAGAATTGTGGAACGAAGTCCAAAGACAGTCCGGGTAAATACATCTCGCCCCTGTATGGTTGTGCCGAACCAGTAATCACTGGAGGGAGGATGATAACCTGGACCGGCAAATTCTGTATAGCTGTATCTGGTAATCATAGGTCCAATAATGGACAGCAAAAAAATCAGAAAAAAGAGGCTGAATCCCAGCTGGACTTTTCTGTTAGTTAAGGCATAATAGATGTTTTCATTGTTTTTGATTTTTTGCCAGACAGCCATAGATTATTCTCCCTCCTTGTAAGAATGTCTAATGCGAGGATCAATTATCATGTAAACAATATCCACAATAAAATTTGCCCCCAGAGCCATTGTTATCAATGCCAGAAAGCAGCCCTGAAGCAGGAAAAAATCCTGGTTCTGAACAGCCTGCACCATCCTGTAGCCCAGACCTGGATAGGAAAAAACCTGCTGAACAAGAATAGCACCGGATATTATGGTGCCAATCTGAATAGCAAGTCCTG
The DNA here is from genome assembly GCA_964462585.1 of uncultured Halanaerobiaceae bacterium. Classification (GTDB taxonomy): domain Bacteria; phylum Bacillota; class Halanaerobiia; order Halanaerobiales; family Halarsenatibacteraceae; genus Halarsenatibacter. The sequence goes on along the minus strand of CAYXAK010000012.1, from coordinate 31,188 downwards.
TTACCTGAGGCAAAACTCCATTTCTAAATGCATATCTTCTGACCATTTTATCTTTTGCTCCCAAAGACTTCATATATTCGGAATAATTTGCTTTCTTTTCATAGATGATCATATTTCTCATTCCGATAGCCCAGCCTCCAAGCTGAACCAAAAACAGAGTAAAGAAGGGTAGAAACCAGTGCCTGATAAAATTTAATATAAATGGCAGAGTAAAACCTGGCGTCATACCCGGGCTATAGGCATGACTGGTAGGAAAGATATCAAGGCGTATCCCAAAGACATAAACTACCACTATGGCAAACCAAAAATAGGGTGAAGAGCTTAAAAAATAGAAAAAGGGCATTAAAAAAGAATCGGCTTTTTTCTTAAAGCCGGAATAGGCTCCTGCTTTATTGCCGACAATCCAGCTTAATGTAACAGCCGGAAACACTATAACTATATCAAAAAAAATAGAACTCTTTATTATATCAATAACAGGCCGGGGATAAATAGTCAGGCTGACACCGAGGTCACCACTAAAGAGTGAGCGCCAGAAATTAAAATACTGATAGATTAAAGGCTGATCCAGGCCGAAAGATTCAACAAAGCGACTTTGAATTATCTCCTGGCCACCCTCCAGCCCCTGAAACTGAGCCAGCATGCTCAAAATAGGATCCCCGGGCATAAAGCGGGGAACCATCCAGTTAATTGTCACAGCCACAAAAAAGGTTGCCAGATATATGGCAAGCTTTTTGCCGAAATATTTGCCCATTAAAAAAATTACTCCTTTCTTTTTGCATTGGTAATATTTTGGGCCCGATACTCATGTATCGGGCCCTGATATAATTTAAGTCTGCCAGAATTGAACTTCTGTTATAAAGAAAATGTGGGACTCCAGAGATCTCAATCAGATCTTTATTAGATGCCTGAATGTTGTATCTGTAAGTTCCAATAAATTTACTCGATCTGCTCCAGTTCAATTAACATATCCAGACCTCCCATTGTCCACATGCCCTCCCAGCTGCTAGGCAGACCAACAGGATTATCTTCAGTTGGCCAGTTGGTCCAGTGGATATTGGTGGACTGAGCCCACATACCATTATACCACATGGGTATAGAAGGCATATCTTCTAGAAGAATCTGTTGAATATCTGCCGCTATATCCTCAGCCTCTTCGTCACCAATGGGAGTCTGGCTGAATTGATCAATTTTCTCAAAGAGCTCGGGATTATCGTAACGGCCGAAATTTCCATCTGTAACAGTTTCAGCATCGATCTGATCATAGGCAACCCAGTCCCAGTAACTGTATGGGGTAGAACTCAACCCGGAACCGAAATTATTGATCAACATGTCAAAATCGCCACTGAACATCTGATCTTCATATATAGATATGTCTGGATAATCAGGCTCAGCATCGATACCAATCTCATTAAACTGTTCAGCAATTACATCTATGGATTCCATCCAGTCTGTCCAGCCTCCCGGAACTATAATGGTAAATTCCAGGTCATCGCCATCAGGGGTGTTTCTCCAGCCATCACCTGTTGTATCAACATAACCTGCTTCATCGAGCATTTCTTCGGCAGTTTCGGGATCATAGTGGAAACCATATTCATCTGCTACCTCTTCACTATGCAGTTCCATCCAGCCATCTCCGAATAAGCCCGTGGGATCAGCCACTTCAACCATACCCTCAAATACTCTTTCTACAATGATCTCGGGATTTATGGCAAAAGCTAAAGCTCTTCTAAATTCGGGGTCATCCAGCCCTGGTCTTTCAGTATTCATAAAAAGCATGGCGGTATTTTCAGGCAGCATGTATGGCTCATCTTCGTAATAAGTGGTAAGATCATAATCTGGACTCTCTTTCAACCTTGGTATTCCGGGCAGGAAATAGTTGCTTAAATCCAGTTCACCCTGCAGGAGCATACCCAGAGCAATATTGTTTTCGTAAACGACTACATTTTCCAGATATCTGGGAGTGGGTTCGCCAAAATGCTCTATTCCCCACCAATCATCATTTCTTTCCCATATCATCCGATCATCCTGGGCATCATAATATTTATAAGCACCACTACCTACAGGTTCCTCGTTGGCGACCTCTAAAAGCTCATCTCCCGGAATTTCGCTCCAGATGTGTTCAGGAAAAATCAGATGATCGTAAAGCATCTCCTGCCATTCATGATAGGGCGCCTCATCGAAAACAAAGGAGAGTTCAGTGTCATTATGAATTTCAATTTCATCCAGCCAGTCCCAGATAGGAGAATAGGGGAGATCATATTCCCGGGCAAGAGTGAAGGTAAACTTAACGTCTTCGGCATCAAGGTCTTCCCCGTCCTGCCAGTGAAGATCCTCTCTCAACTCCAGAAAATAAGTATCTTCTTCTTCTAACCAGTAACCATCTTCCGCCAGCCAGGGGATAAATTCATCATTAAGGGGATCATAATGAAAGAGAGTTTCATAAACCAGACCATCAGTTCCCGTTATTGCATCCCAGTGGATCGGATTCCAGTTAGAGGGAGGCACCCAGAGCCCACCACCATATACCAGGGTGTTATCCCGGGTTCTTTCCCCGGCCTCCACAGCCAGACTAAAACTAAATACAAAAACAAGGAGCAATAAAACCGTTATAACTTTTCTTTTAGACATAACAATCCTCCCTTTATTAGTAATTTTTAGACAAAATAAGAGATCTGGCCTGAACTTCAAACTCCATTTAACCGCAAGTCTGCAATTTTGGAGATGCAGAACTCAATAAACTGCTTACAGGATACCATTAACCACCCCCTGAAGATAAATATTTGCTGCTAATTGGCCGGCTGCTAATATTTGGTGTTTTAATCAGCAGATCTTTGCCTGGTGTCAGGTTTGCCGGGAATAATTTGCTTTCTAAATAGGCAGCATCACATCTCAAAATTTTTATATATATAAATTTTATGAATGCCGGGAACGCTCCCAAATACGAGTTTATTATAATATGTGAAGTGATAATTGTCAAACTTCTCAACGGATTCCAAATTTGAACCTGGATAAATTTTTTATTGATTTACCTTCTCAACACCCCCGGCAGAGGTTTTTCTGATCCTGTGGAAAGGATCCTCTTCATCATCAACATACCATCTGATTTCGTCCTCCTCCCATTCCAGTATAAAAGTATGAAAATCTTCAGTAAAATCTCCCTCCGGCAGCAGATAATTATCTCCCAGCCCATCTCCACCATAATGGCCTGGACCATGAACCGTTCCGTGGATTTCATCTGGATTCTGTCCGAGAAATTCCATAATGTCTATCTCACCACAATCAGGCCAGTCAACTTCATCAATATTCTCTCCTAACATCCAGAGTGCGGGCCAGATGCCCTGTCCGCCATCTGGCAGTTTAGCGCTTATTTCGACTCTGCCATATTTCATGCTTACACTGCTCTGGGTGATCATTCTTGTTGACGTATAGTCATAAGATCCAAACTGGTCCGTCCTTTCCTCCTCTCTTGCTTCCAGAATTAAGATATCATCCTCTATCCAGGCATTTTCACCATCTGTATAATACTGCAGCTCATCATTACCCCAGCCCGGAATACCCTGAGCATGGCCATTTCCGGTTTCAAAAGTCCAGTAATCCCGATTTATTTCAGATTCTTCAAATCTATCCTCCCACTCCAAATTCCCATCCCGGTCATAAACCTGGATGTAATCCACTTTCATTCTGGCGGGAAATTCGGTGGTCTCATCAGGATAGCCAGGCCAGTCGCCGCCCACAGCCACATTGAAAAGGAAAAAGAACTCATCATCGTAGACCCATTCCTTCTCAGGCCTATCATCAGGTCTTTCAGCTTCCTCAACCTCTTCTATTTTACTCAGTTCAACGTTATCAAGCCAGACGGTTCCATTATCCAAACCCAGCTGAAATTCAAATCTGGCCATTTCATCGGTTTCCTCGTCCATGACAAAATCAAATTCATATGATTCCATCTCCTCTGTCAGATCGAATAGCATACCATCAGTATCGCCTTCACCCTGATTATAAGAAACCCAGTTTCTATCTTCAGTCCCACCTAATTTGAGTTCAATATCTCTTTCTTTAGAAGCTCTGGCCTCAAATTTTACCCTGTACCTGTAACCTTCTTCCAGAGTAACAGGAGCCTGCAACAGCTGGACTGCATAGGAGGTGAATCCACCGCTATCAATATCGACTTTAAGGGCACCATCATCGATTTCAGCAGCTGCATCTCCATTATTCAATAAAAATAACCAGCTGTTTTCTGTATCAAAATTGCCTGCCCCCCTCTCGTCTAAATCATCATCAGCTGTATAGAAACCCTGACTGAAATCATGATTTCCCAGAATATTACTGGAATCAGCCAGCACCCGGGTGCCAAAACTCATAGAAATCAAAATAACCATCAGACCTGTCAATAAAAGAGTTTTCTTTAACAACAATTTTCCCCTAAATACATCCTGAGAATGTGTGCTCCTGAACAAAATCATGGTTTCCCTCCCAAATTGGTGTTTTCACTTTACTTTAATAAAATGTCTATCTTTTTAACTCTGCCATCTCTAATTTTATGAGCGAGTTCCCCTTTAACTTCCCCGCCCTTTATTTTTATCTCTCTATCTTTTTCAGTGGTAATTTTATAACTTCGAATTAATGCTTTATCATCTCCGAATGTATCTTTCCGCCCGGGATTGTTATATATAACCAGCATGCTGCCCAGAAAACGGTGAGCAAAAGAATTTTCAGGAATCCTAACAAGCTGGTCTTTCTGTCTGCTAAACTGCAGACGGGCCTTTTTGCTTTCCCTGGTAAAGAATTCTGCCTTAAGAGCGGGCCTGGGCGCATAGATCAATTCTTTATCACTGCTGCTGTGCTTAAAAGGCTCCGGACCGAAAGCCATCAAAGACCAGATATGAATATATTCAGCAGTTGATCCGCTCAACCTGGCCACATAACCCCGGCCGTGATTTTTTCTATCAGTATTGTAGCTGCTTAAAAGGAACGAGCTGTTTTCCAGAATACTGCGACCATATCTTTCAGGGTTCTGGAAGGGTATCAGAGCGTTTTCGATGGCCTGATAAAATTCCTGATAGAGCCCGGCTTTTAATAGCTCCAGTAAATATTTGTATTCCATATGGAGCCAGATCGAACCATTTTCCAGCCAGCCTGAACTGAAAGCCCTTGCCCGACCGATTTCATAACTCTGATCTGTTAAATCTTCATTAACTCGATACATCTGCAAAGGCCTGTCGTATAGTTCGCTGGACTGAACATTATCATGCAGGCGGGCTGCAGCCTCCCTGGATTTGAGCACTTTGTAGGCTCTCACCTGACCTTCAAGAAAAGCAGGCAGA
>CAYXAK010000012.1:10893-25764 GCA_964462585.1 uncultured Halanaerobiaceae bacterium | reverse complement strand
CCTGGATTTGAGCACTTTGTAGGCTCTCACCTGACCTTCAAGAAAAGCAGGCAGATTGTGCTGTTTGAATTCAGTTATTTTCAAAAGTGGTAATCCGCTCTCAGAAAATTCTCCTGTCTTTTCGTATTCAACAGCTTCGTAATAATAATACAGGTTATAAAGACCTGATTCCCCTCTGGCAGACTCAACCGCATCTTCCAGCTTTTCTCTGGCCCGGCCCAGAAATTCCTGGAGTTTTTCAAAATGGAGAACCTCTTCCTCTCCCGATAGACAGGCGAAAACCCTGGAGCGATATTTTTCTCTGGCTGAGCTTGCTTGCTGCCAGTAGCTGAAATCATCTCTTTCTCTAGCCCACTCCTCTAAAATTTCAGATATCTGAAGGTAAAATTCATAAAGTTCTATCGGCAGAGTGAGTTCAGCCGACTGTCCATCTTCAATTTTAAATTTTTTCTGCAGAAATTCGACCAGCCTTAACAGTTCCATGGTCTCGGCGGTCGAAGAACCAAAAAGTCCTGGAAGTCCGTTTAATGCATCATACCAGCCTGGTTTGTTCGCTTCCATCTCAATTCCTACACCGGCCGGATCTATAGTTGATATTTTATTTATTACCAGTGTCATCAGTTTGGTTGCCAGATCTGTATAATAAATTTCATCATCCCCGGTTCTCAGGTAGTGAGGAAACTTATCTCTCTCTGCAATTTCCTGTTTTTTTGCTTTATCCTCCCGGACAGCATCATACTGACGGGGCCCTTTTTCTGTTAAGACATATTTATCCTGTCGGGGGAGGACCCTGACATAATTGTCATAAAAAGTATAACTTCTATCATGAAACAGAAGTTCCCCGTCTTTTTCAGGGTAAACCGCAAGGTAGTTCTCAATTAAATCCATGATATAGGTCCAGTGGTCTATCCAGTAACCTTCTCCATAATTCGCTTCAGTCCAAAAACAGGAATTATCAATAATAATATCGAGCAATATATCCAGTTCAGTTTTGATATCAATGCTGTGATTCTCGATGAATAAAGCGAATTCTCCTGGAGTGAAAGGATTATTAAGCCGTTCAAACACCCTGTCTTTATCAGCAGGATCAATCTGAGCTGCTATTTTATCCTTATCAGCGTTTTCAGATAGAATGAATTTCTTCCCCTCAATGACCAGAGGATTATATCCGTTGGCCTGAATTAGATTGACGAAAACCTTGATGTTATCCTGTCTGACTTCCGGATTAAAGAAAAGGTCCGAACGTCTATTCTGATTGATATCTCTATAATTACCGTTGCCCTGGGAATAATAAGCTGGCTCTAACTGGAAATCATTATAATCTCTCTCCAGATCTCCATGCTTGCGCGAAAAGATATGATAGGCAGTTTTGCTGCCCTGGCCGCCCAGGTTCTCGGGGAAACCGCCCCTGAGAATATTATCCATAAAGGTCTGCCTGCTGTATGCATCAAGCTTTGAGCTGCCGCTGACAGTAAACATTTTATCAGCATAATAATTATGAATATTCTCGCTCTCTGACTCTTTGCCATCGAGATAACCCTCTGTCAGAACTTTGTTTTTTAGTTCAGCCAGCCTGGAGCGGTCAGCCAGATGACCAAAAAGTGAGTTGATCTCAGCCTTTTCACCTGCCGTTAGTTCCAGACTTTTAGCGGTCATAGCTGCGGGAAATTGATTTTCCAGAAGCTGCTCACCCTTATATTCTGAAAGATTGTCTCTTTTAAAACCAAGAGGCTCTTCAAGACCGGTCATCTCGGCAAAGATAACCTCCCGGTCAACCAGAGGTGATAATAATTTAAGTCCATTTTTATGTTCAGTAAAAGCAATATAAAAGTTGCCTGCAGACATCTTCTTAACCTCGGGGTCATCTTCTGCGGTAGCCCGAAGACGATAGAAAGGTGTCTTATCTTCAAGGCAGTAAACTTTAGCCCAGGCTGAGATGGTCTGGCTGATCTCCTTCAGTGAGTTATGCTTAATCCCATAGGGAATCAGAATCGGCATTCCGTCTAGAATTTCTAAGTTTTTAGCAGTATCTGAAAGGTTTTTGACGTTTGCTCTTCTAACCAGGGCGGCAAAGTTTTCTCCCGGAAGGATAAAATACTTTACTTTTGTCATAAGATCCAGATTATAGTTTGTTTCGGTAATAGTTAAAGCATGAAGAGAGATTTCCATCTCAGTTTTAATGCCACTATCCAATTTTCTGAATGGTTCATAGATCAGCTCTTCCCCATTCTGCTGGAACTTAAAAAAAGTTCTGAAACCTTTAGCCGCTACATTTTGATAGGACTTATTGGCAGGATAAAACTCCATGATTGAACTGTCTTTATTCTTCAGCCCAAAACTGGCAATACCCTGCCCCCTATTGACGTAAAAGGCCCAGAGCGGAATTCCCATCTTTCCTGCTATTCCGGGAAGAAAACTGGCAAATGTATTTTTATTCTGATAGTTTTTAATTATGTAATTTCTGTTATCATCTAAATAATATTCTTCTGACATTTTTCCGCCCTCCTAAAAATTCTCTTAGTTGACAGCACAGCTATTCAAGCCGACAATGATCTTTTGCAGAACAATCCAAACAGTTAAATGAAATTTAAACTAATTATCAGAGCTGGTATTCGGTAGCGCTCCCAAAAACCCGAAAAATATATAAAAACCCGGATTTGAACAGCAATAATTTCTATATGTTTTAATATATTCATGTTTATTTTATTTTTCTGGTGGATTCACGCTCAACCAGTTCAACATCAAACATTACATCTTCATCATAGGACTCTTTTGGTTTGCCTTCCAGTTTATTGATCAGCTTCTTCATGCCCAGATATCCCATTTTATAGCGCGGCTGTTTTAAAGTGCTTAAGGCGGGATCTATTATTGAAGCTAATTCAATATCATCAAAACCAAGTACAGATACATCATCCGGGACCTTTATACCGGCTTTATCCAGAGCTTTGAGGCCCCCCACTGCCATCATATCCGAGGCATAAAATATCGCAGTAATATCCTTATGATCGCTCAGAATTTTCTCTGTCGCCTGATAGGCCCCATCTCTGTCGAAAAATCCCGGTTCGATAATCTCTTTTTCAATACCGAATTTCTGCAGAGCCTCTCTATAGCCTTTAACCCTGTCGATTGAAGCTCCAGATGCCGCCACATCATCACCCTTAACAAAGGCTATTTTCTCATGGCCCAGATCAATTAAATATCTGGCACCTTTAAAAGCAGCAGCAGTATTATCAACATTAACCTTGGGAATTTCTTCATTATCTATCTTTCTATCTACCACAATCAAGGGGGTTTCTTTATTGGCCAGATTATTTAAGTAATTATTAATTAAATCACTTCCACCACCACTGATCATCAATATTCCATCAACTCTGCCCTCTTCAAACATTCTAATACACTTTAATTCCTCTTCCACAACCCAATTGCTGTTGGCGAGCATTATGTTATAGTTTTCCTCCATGGCCTTATCTTCAGCACCTTTGACAAACATTGCAAAAAAAGGATTGGTGATCTCTGAGACAACAAGTCCTACTGTTTTTGTTCTCTGGCTGGCAAGCCCCCTGGCCGAACTATTAGGCTTATATTTTAATTCCTCTATTACTTCAAGAACTTTCTCTCTGGTCTTTGCGCTGACATCCTCCTTATTATTTAAAACTCTTGATACAGTGCTTTTAGAAACACCTGCTTTATCTGCTATTGTATAAATATCAATATCTTTATTTTTCATATCTATTGCCCTCTTTTGTAATGATTTAAATCAATAAATATTTCGGTAGCGCTCCCAATTGCAAGTTAATTATAATATAAAGAATTGTAATTGTCAAACCTCTTTTCTGCAAACCACCTTCCGAAACAGCATGATCAGTGATCTGCATAACACAAATATAGTTAGCGCCCGTCACCGGGCGAAGGCGGGCGCTAACTATATTTTTAATAGTTCAGGAGATATCTATCAAGCTCCCACCTGTGCACCTGTTTCTTATAATCATCCCACTCCAGTTTTTTAGCCCTTATAAACTTATTGAAAATATGATCACCCAGCGCTTCCCTCATCATCTCGCTCCCCTCAAGGTTACTCACGGCCTCTTTAATGCTGCCGGGAAGACTGGTTATCCCGTTCTCCTCACGCCTCTGCCGGTCCATGCTGTAAATATTCTCCCTCGTCTCTTCACCCGGTGATATTCCCTGTTTTATGCCTTCCAGACCTGCTTTTAAGGTCACAGCCATGGCCAGATAGGGGTTGGAAGAGGGATCGGGATTTCTCAGTTCCACCCTGGTGCCTGCCCCCCGGCTGGCCGGCACCCTGACAAGTGCACTGCGGTTGCAGGTAGACCAGGATATATAGACAGGAGCTTCATAACCCGGTATCAATCTCTTATAGGAATTGATCGTGGGGTTGGTGATGGCGGTGTATTCAGGAGCGTATTTGAGCAGTCCCCCTATATAGTGATAGACCTCCTGACTTAAATCCCTTTCATCTTCAGGATCATAGAAGATGTTATCCCCATTGCGGGAAAGTGACTGGTGGACATGCATACCCGAGCCGTTTATCCCCTCTATGGGTTTGGGCATAAAGGTGGCATGAAGGCCGTGCTGGCGGGCTATCTTCTTGGTCACGAACTCAAAGGTGGCTATATTATCAGCCGTGCGCAGAACGGGATTATGTTTGAAATCAATCTCGTGCTGGCCTGAAGCCACCTCATGATGGGAAGTCTCCACCTCAAAATCCATTCTCTCCAGGGCGATAGCTATATCCCTGCGGGCCGCCTCGCCTTTGTCCACCGGGGAAAGGTCAAAATATCCTCCTCTATCATGTGTCTTAGTTGTAGGTTCGCCATCCTCATTCAGCTTAAAGAGGAAGAACTCCGGCTCCGGCCCGGCATTCATGGAATAGCCCATCTCATTGCATTCCTCTATGACTTTTTTCAGTGTCATACGGGGACAGCCGGCAAAAGGCTCACCTTCAGGTGTATAGATATCACACATCAACCTGGCCACACAGCCCTCCCCCGTATCCCAGGGAAAGACGGTAAAAGTCTCACGATCAGGCTTTAAATACATATCCGATTCCTGAATGCGCGAAAACCCCTCAATCGAGGAACCATCGAACATTATCTCACCATCCAGAGCCCGCGGGAGCTGTTCGATAGTGATGGCCACATTTTTCAGCGTGCCCAGGATGTCAACAAACTGCAGCCGCACGAACTTAACATTTCTGCTTCTCGCTTCTTCCATCAATTCTTCTTTGCTTATACTCATCTTCTCACTCCTTTCCGGGATGTTTTTTTCTTAAACATGTTAGTATAATAAATAATTATAGATGAAAAATCAAGTCCAATTAGATTATCAATATTTCAATAATTCTGCTTATTAATTTTTGGGGGAGCAATCAGCAATTATACGGTTTTCAGTCATATAATCTGCAGATTTTACTTGCAATTCACCTGAGTTTTCCTTATAATGGTTTAAAATATTACAGTGATTTTCTGCAGAAGAATCCTCTCTGCAGAAGGATCCAGGGTTTAAAAATAAAATAAGTCCAGATTTTAGCTGAGTTGAGTCAGGTTGAGGCAGGTTTAGGTTAGTTAGTTTAGGAGAGAGCAGAGATATATGTGAGTTTATTATGGAAGAAATTAACTTTTCTTCTTTTTAGGGGTCTCTGTGTTTTCATATTCTCCTTCCTGCGCCCGGAGCCTGACGGCTCCGGGTTTTTTATTTCTGGACACCTAATAGAGGAGGATGATAACTATGGACGAATCAAGATTTCTGGAGCTGAGCGAAGATTACAATCTCATCCCGATACATAAAGAAATAATCGCCGATACAATGACACCTGTGTCCATCTATAAAAAATTGACAGGAGAAGATGATTACTCCTATCTGCTGGAAAGCGCTACCACAGGCAGGAAGCTAAATGTTGGCAGATACAGTTTTATAGGTATCGAGCCGGAGCTGATTCTCAGCCATAAAGATGGCAAAACATCCATTAAAGGGCGAGACGGCGGTGAAGAGAAACAGATCAAAGGTGATTTCAGGCAGGTTGTTACTGATTTGATGGCCCGTTATAATACCCTCTCACCTGATGATCTACCACCCTTTTCCGGAGGGCTTGTGGGCTATTTTGGCTATGAGATGATCTCTTCCTGGGAGGATATCTTCCATGGTGAATCAAACCGCGATCTCAGCAAAAGCAATCTCCCCGAATCTGTACTGGTTCTATCCAGAACGGTCCTGGCCTATGATCATCTTGATAACACGCTGAAAATCATCTATAACGCACACATTGAAGATGAGAAGACCGAGGAGGAAAGGAGAAAACTGTACAGAGAAGCCGTGGATAAAATCGAGGGGATTATAGACAGGATAAATGCAAAGGGCCATCACAGCACTTCTAACCCCTCACCTCTTTCTCTGGCGGATATGTCACACCACACCGATGAAAATGAATTTCAGAGGATGGTGAAAAAAGCAAAAAATTACATCAGAGAAGGTGAGGCATTTCAGATTGTGCTCTCACAGAAATTCTCCCTGGATGTAGAGGTCTCTTCCTTCGAAGTCTACCGCGCTCTGCGGGTGAGCAACCCTTCGCCCTATATGTTCTATCTCAATTATCCGGAGGTAAAACTGATCGGCTCCTCCCCGGAAATGCTGGTCAGAGTTCAGGGTCGGAGAATAGTAACACGCCCTCTGGCCGGCACCAGACCCCGGGGGGAGACCGCCCGGGAGGACTCCAGTTTAAAGAAGGATCTCCTCCAGGATGAGAAGGAAAAGGCCGAACATACCATGCTGGTAGATCTGGGCAGAAATGACCTGGGCCGGGTGAGCAAATACGGTTCGGTGGAAGTGACCGAGCTTATGGAGATAGAGCTCTACTCACAGGTAATGCATATTGCCTCCCAGGTCGAGGGAGAAATGAGAGATGATATCGATGTGATGGATGTTCTTTCCTCTGTCTTTCCCGCGGGAACGGTCACCGGAGCTCCCAAAATAAGGGCCATAGAGCTGATAGACAGTCTGGAAAAAACTCCGCGCGGGCCCTATGCCGGCACCGTGGGCTATCTCGATTTCAGCGGAAACCTCGATACCTGCATAACCATCAGAACGTTCTTCATGCAGGACGGCAGGCTCACAGCCCGGGTGGGTGCGGGTATGGTTGCTGACTCTGTTCCGGAAAAAGAACAGAAAGAAATTCTGGATAAAGCCGGGGCGCTCTTTCAGGCCCTGAGAATAATTGAGGAGGATAAACTCCATGGTCCTGGTAATAGACAATTATGATTCGTTCACCTATAATCTGGTGCAGTATCTCGGTGAGATGACCTCTGTGGAGGTTGTCCGCAATGACAAAATCGAGCTGACTGAAATCGAAGATATGGCTCCTGATCAAATAGTCATCTCTCCTGGACCCGGCCGCCCGGAAGATGCAGGTATATCATCCCGGGTTTTTGAACATTTCTCGGGCAGTATACCGCTTCTCGGTGTCTGCCTGGGCCATCAATGCCTGGGAGAAGTTCTGGGGGGACGGGTGATAAAATCAGATGAGATTTTTCACGGCAAGACCTCGGATATTTTCCTGACGGCGTGTAGAAGCGAGAGATCATCTCCGGATTTATTTTCCGGTATCAGCAGCCCCTTCAGAGCCACCCGCTATCATTCACTGATTCTGGAGAAAAAATCGCTGCCGGCAGAGCTTGATATTCTGGCCGAAACCCGGCGGGGAGAGGTTATGGCGGCAGGACATAAGAAATTCCCTGCATTCGGTCTGCAGTTTCATCCCGAATCCATACTGACCGATCAGGGCAGGAAGATGCTCGAAAATTTTCTGAGCATGACAGCCTGAAACTGACATACTGAAATTACAGTGAAGAAAATATGGCAATCTTAAATGGAGGTGCAGAAATTGTTCGCAGAATATCTGCAGAAGGTGACATCAGGCGATGATCTGAGTGAAAAAGAAATGGAAAAAGCGATGGATGCTATCATGTCGGGTGAGGTGAGTGATACCAGGCTGGCCGGTTTTCTGACCGGTCTTAAAGTTAAGGGTGAAACAGCAGAGGAGATAACCGGAGCTGCCCGGGCCATGAGGGATAAAGCCCTTCCCCTCAACATAGAAGATGACGTCATAGATACCTGCGGCACGGGCGGTGACAGCAGTGATACTTTTAACATATCTACGGCAGTTTCCTTTGTCCTGGCCGGAGGGGGGATGATGGTGGCCAAACATGGCAACCGTTCTGTATCCAGCCAGAGCGGAAGTGCAGATGTCCTTGAAGCTCTGGGCGCCGAGCTGGAGCTGCCCCCCGCCCGTGTCAAAGAATGTTTGAAAGAAGCGGGTATAGGCTTTCTCTTTGCCCCCGTATTTCATAAAGCTATGAAGCATGCCAGCACAGTCCGCAGTGAGCTCGGCATCAGGACAATTTTCAATATTTTAGGGCCGCTCACCAATCCGGCCCGGGCTGAATACCAGCTGCTGGGGGTTTACAGTGAAAAGCTGGTTGAACCGATGATAAACACGCTCAAACAGCTGGGGCTGAAAAGTGCCATGGTTGTGCACGGAGCGGGCGGTATGGATGAGCTTTCTCTGGCGGGCAAAAACATAATTGGTTTTTTCGAAGAGGGAAAAGAGATAAAGTTTAGCGAAATATCCCCTCAAGACGCAGGCCTGAAAAGAGCTGAAGCTGCTGCCCTTAAGGGAGGCGGACCACAGGAAAACAGCAGAATAATTCTCTCCATATTAGCCGGCCGTGACCGGGGCCCCCGGCGGGATGTAATTCTCTTTAATGCCGGGGCTGCCCTCAAAATTGCCGGTGAAGCAGCCACATTTGCAGAGGGAACGGAGATGGCCGGAGATATTATTGACAGCGGCAGAGCCCTGGCCTCACTGGAGAAGTTCGTCGCCCGGACCAGAACTCTCTCATCGGCAGAGGCGATTTCATGATTTTAGACAGAATCTTAAGGGAGAAAAAAAGAGAAATAGCCGGCCTCAAAGAGGTAAGGGCTTCTCTGAGCCATAAACTCAGGGAAAGGGGTCTCAGCATAATAGCCGAGCTGAAGAAAGCCTCGCCCAGCAAAGGTGTGATAGCAGAAGATTTTTCTCCGCTGGACCGGCTGGCCGCATATGAAAATGGCGGCGCTGCTGCCATCTCTGTGCTCACAGATGAAACATTTTTTGCCGGCAGAGAAGAACTTCTGAAAGAAGTCAGAGCAGAGACAGAGCTGCCCCTGCTGCGCAAGGATTTTATTATCGACGAAATACAGGTATATCAGAGCCTGCTGCTGGGGGCAGACTGTATTCTCCTCATAGCAGAAATACTTGAGAAAGAAAGACTGGAAAAACTTCTGCGGCTGGCCGGCCGGCTCAATATGGAAGCTCTGGTGGAGGTGCATTCACCTGAGGATATCCAGAAGGCGCTGGCTGTTCCCGTTGAGATCATCGGCATAAATAACCGCAACCTCGAGGATTTTTCTGTTGATCTGAAAAACACCGAAAAACTGCTGGATGAGATAAAACGGCACGAAAGAAGTGAGGATATCCTGGTTATATCTGAAAGCGGCATATCCTGCCCGGAGGATGTTAAATATCTGGCCGGCCTGGGCGTTGACGGCATTCTGGTGGGGGAAGCCCTAATGCGGGCGGAAAATCCCGCCGCCAGGGTCCGGTCATTCCTTGAGGCCGGAAAGATGGGGGGATCCAGCAGTGGTCAGAGTTAAGGTATGCGGCCTGACCGACAGAAAAAACCTGGAGCAAATAGCAGAGGTGGGTATCGATGCAGCCGGTTTTATCCTGGCCGAAAGCCCCCGCCGTGTGAGCATGGCAGAGGCGGATAAATTGATCGGCATTCTGCCACCTTTTGTCAGCAGTGTGGGTGTGGTGGTCAACCCCTCCAGGCAGGAGCTCCAGCGCATAAACAGCTCCGGTCTTTTCGATTTTATTCAGTTTCACGGCCGGGAAAACCCGGAAAAGCTGAAGAAATGCCGGCCCCGCACTATTAAGGCCATAACAGTAAATTGCGGGGAAGACCTGGAAGAAGTAAAAAATTACCCGATGGCCGACTATTTTCTTTTTGACAGCGGCAATAAAAACAAACGGGGTGGCACAGGCAGAGCCTTCGACTGGGATCATCTGCAGGAAGCAGATCCGAATATCCCCTATATTCTGGCCGGCGGCCTGGGCCCGGACAGCATCGAAGAAGCTCTAACCCGACTAAAACCGCCAGCGGTGGATTTGAACAGCTGTATAGAGCGTTCTCCGGGATACAAAGACCCGGAACTGCTGGCATCAACACTTAAAAAGATAAAGGAGAATACCTGTGATGGAAAATAAATATTATGGCAGATTTGGCGGCCAGTTCGTTCCAGAAAGCCTGCGTGGAGCCCTCGTTGAACTGGAAAAGGAATATAAGAGCATAAAGGATGATGATGAATTCCAGCAGGAGCTGGAAGAGACGCTCTCCGATTACGTCGGCCGCCCCAGCCCCCTCTACTTCGCTGAAAATTTAACCGAGGAGCTGGGCGGGGCCAGAGTCTATATCAAGCGTGAGGACCTGAACCACACAGGTGCACATAAGATCAACAATACTATGGGACAGATACTACTGGCTGAAAGGATGAATAAGAAAAGAATTATCGCGGAAACCGGGGCCGGTCAGCATGGTGTGGCCACCGCCACGGCAGCAGCCAGAGCGGGCCTGGAGTGCGAGGTATTTATGGGCCGGGAGGATATGGAAAGACAGTCTCTGAATGTCTATAAAATGAAGAAGCTGGGGGCGGAAGTGGTGCCGGTAGACACGGGCACTAAAACCCTAAAAGAAGCCACAAATGAAGCTATCAGGGACTGGGTGGCCGGTGTGGAATACACCCATTACATAATCGGCTCGGTGGTGGGCCCTCATCCCTATCCTGAGATAGTCCGTGATTTCCAGAAAATCATCGGTGAGGAGCTGAAGGAACAGATGCTGGAAAAAGAGGGAAGACTGCCGGACTGTCTGCTGGCCTGTGTGGGGGGAGGCAGCAATGCCATGGGACTCTTCTATCCATTTATTGAGGAGGAAGAGGTGAGCCTGATCGGTGTTGAGGCTGCCGGGCGGGGAATTGAAACCGGCAAACACGCCTCGACTCTCACAGCCGGCAGCGTCGGTGTGCTGCACGGCAGCAAATCCTTTCTGCTGCAGAACAGGCAGGGTCAAATCTCTCACGCTCACTCCATCTCCGCAGGTCTGGATTATCCCGGTGTGGGGCCCGAGCACAGCTTCTTAAAAGATAGCGGCCGTGCTGAATACAAAGCCATCACCGATGAAGAAGCGCTGGAGGCCCTGGATCTACTGTCCGAGCTGGAAGGAATCATACCCGCACTGGAGCCGGCCCATGCCCTGGCCTGGGGGCTTAAATTCATACCTGATATGGATGAAGAAGAGATCGTCGTTTTAAATCTCTCCGGCCGGGGGGATAAAGACATAAACACACTGCAGAATGAGGAGGAGGATAAAAGTTGAAAGAGATAAAAAAGGTCTTCAAAGAAGTAGACAGTGCTCTAATACCATATATCTGCGCCGGTGATCCTGACCTGAAAACCACCAGAGAGCTGATATTCACACTGGAGAGAGCGGGAGCAGATATCATCGAGCTGGGAATACCCTTCTCCGACCCCCTGGCTGATGGTCCGGTGATCCAGGAAGCCGGCCAGCGGGCTCTGGAGGCAGGGGCAGATCTGGAGAAGATAATCGAGCTAACAGATGATGTCAGCAGTGAACTGGAAACACCTCTGGTGCTGATGGGATACTACAACTCAATCATCAATTACGGTCGGGAAAGATTCGTCCGCGATCTTGAAAGGGCTGGTGCAGCCGGGGTTATCGTACCGGACCTGCCCTATGATGAAGATCCGGATTTTTACGAGAATTTAAGGGATTGTGGAGTAAGCGGCATACTGCTGGCTGCCCCAAACACGAACAGCTCGCGCCTGAATTATCTGGGCGAAAAGAGCGCTGGATTTCTATACTGCGTCTCACTGCTGGGTGTTACGGGAGACAAAAAAGGACCCTTTGAAAAACTGGAACAGTATATAGAAAAAGTGAGGGGTGAGGTTGAGCTGCCCCTGGCTCTGGGCTTCGGCATAGATGGTCCCGAAAAAGCTGCTGCCGTGAGCGAATATGTAGAAGGCGTGATAATGGGGAGTGCCATCATAGAGGTTATAAATGGATACAGCGAAGACAAGGATAAAATGCACCGGAAGGTGGAAGCATTTGTTACATCAATTAAAAGAGCCATCCAGGGTTGAGCTTTAGAGAAAAGCATAATATATAAGCTCAAAATCCAGCACAATAGCGACCACAATTGCGGTCAAAATGGCGGTCACAGCAGAAAAATATGGCTAGCAGGTTTCCTCATGCAGCAGATCACCTTCTAAAAATCTTTCTGTCAGTTCATTTTCCGGTGAGGAAAAGAATGTTTCCCGGTCTTTAACCTCTATCAGACAGCCCTTGTGGAGCAGCCCCACCCTGTCAGCCAGCCTTCTGGCCTGAAATATGTTGTGTGTCACAAAAAGAATTGCTTTATGTGTCTTTTCCCTGTACCGTTCGATCTTCTCTTCTATGATGCTGATATTGGTCGGATCCAGATTGGAAGTCGGCTCATCGAGCAGCAGAACCTCAGGTTCAAAAACTAAAGCCCGGGCCACCGCCACCCGCTGGGCCTCTCCACCTGAAAGCTTATCGGCTCTTTTATACTTCAGATCTCCGAGACCGATATCTGATATCAATTTATCGACTTTATTTTCCAGCTCACCGTCAATTTCAATATCGCGTATCCTGAGAGGGTAGATAACATTTTTCCACACCGAAGATTTCATGAGAGCCGGCTTTTGAAATACGGTGGTCACCCTGCGCCTTGTCTCCAGATCGGGCCGCTCTTCCCGATTATATTCCCGGCCGTTAAACCTGATGATCCCTCCGGTCGGTTTTTCCAGAAAATTTAGCAGGCGTAAAAATGTGCTCTTTCCCGCCCCGCTGGGGCCAACCAGCCCAAAAATTTCTCCCCGGTGAAGTTCAAATTCGTCCAGGTTTAAAACCTCTTTGCCATCATATGTTTTGCTCAGATTTTTCACGCTGTAGACAGAGCTTTCCATATTATTTTATCTCCCTGTGCTGGAATTTCATTATGAACATATTGGTTATAAAGGCTATTATCAGCAGAATGATGCCCAGAGCAAGGGCAAGACCGAAATTACCCTGGCGGGTTTCCAGCATTATTGCTGTGGTCAATACCCTGGTCTTTCCTTCGATATTTCCTCCCACCAGCATGACAGCTCCCACCTCGGAGATAACTGCTCCGAAGCCGGCGGCGATCGCCACAACCGCTCCCAGTCTGGCTTCTTTTATTACCGTCCAGTACAGCTGCTTTCTGCTTGCACCCAGCGATTTCATCTGTTTTATCAGATTATCATCGATGCTCATGACCGAGGTCATGACAAAGCTGGTGACCAGCGGCAGGGACAGTATAGTCTGGGCAACTACTATGGCTCTTGCCGTAAAAAGCCAGCCCAGCTGGCCGAAAGGACCGCTGGCGGAGAACATAATGAAAACAAACAGCCCTATCACAACCGGGGGAAAACCCATGCCGGTATAGAGCAGCGCTGTCACGATTTTTTTGCCGGGAAATTCAACCATTCCCATCACTGTGCCCAGAGGGACTCCAATGATCACCGACAGAAACAGGGCTGATCCTGTCACCCGCAGGGAAAGCAGGATAATTTCCAGCACCTGTGGATCAAGTCTTATTAACAGCAGCAGCGCTTCAGAAAATCCCTCAATTAGTGTATCCATCTCAGAAGACTCCCCCGGATCAAATTATTGGTCGTTTCCTGTGAAGATTTCATTTCATCTGTTCATCAACACCTTGCTGGCATAATTAAATAAAAAACATCTGGAAATAATTATGCGAAAAAAGAAGGGACAAAAAAAGAGAGAAGGCTCCCTCCATAATTGTCTCAAGGGGGGCTCGAAACAATTAACGAAAGAGGAGCCCTCTCCATAGATATTAAACCTATGACATATTTTCAGGTTTGAGATAATGTGCTGTCCAGCTGGAGGAGGCCGGGCAGAAAGAGCGGTTCACCGTAATCCTCCACACCAAATTCTCCGATCATCTTCTGAATCTCTTCCTCCTGAAAGAACTCCACGAATTTCATCGCACCTTCATGATCAACATCATACTCATCGGGGTTGACGGGAAGGATGCTGTAGGGATTATCCAGCTCCTCCGGACCGGCAAATATCTCTTCCAGGTTGTTCAGTTCATCCTGCATGGAAAGGAAGGTACCCCTGTCCGTAAGAGTATAAGCCTGCATCTCATTGGCTGTGATCAGTGTGGGGCCCATACCCTGTCCCAGACTGTTATACCAGCTGCTGCCTTCTACCTCTTCTTCCATTTTGATTTCTGCTGCATCCCAGAGCTGCTCCTCCTGGAAATGAGTACCCGATCCGTCACCACGTGAGTTGAATATCAGCTCACCTGCTTCTCCTTTTTCCCTGATGGTGTGCAGGGCCTCTTCTGCAGTCTCCAGTTCAGCAAGACCGGCCGGGTCTCCGGTCGGTCCAACAATTATAAAGTCATTGCTCATTATATAGTACCTGTCAGCTCCATAACCATCCTCTACAAATTTCTTTTCCAGATCAGGGGCGTGAACCAGCAGCAGATCGGCATCGCCGCGGCGGCCTGTCTCCAGAGCCTGACCGGTTCCCACTGCAATGACATCGACATCATAGCCTGTTCTATCCTCAAAGACAGGCAGAAGTTCATCCAGCAGTCCAGAATCCTCGGTGCTGGTGGTTGTGGCCAGTGTAAGGGTTTCTGCCTCCGCCTGCACTGCACCTGCAG
>CAYXAK010000012.1:1876-10793 GCA_964462585.1 uncultured Halanaerobiaceae bacterium | reverse complement strand
TGACTGTATATCTCCCCCAGAACATAGTTGTGCATATAGACGGGATCGAGGCTTCTGAAAGTGTCCAGAGCCCACATAAAATCCTCCCGGTCGGGTAGATCGAGCTGCTGCTGAAAATGCCGGAATAATTCTTCTGCTTGCTCAGGATTATCCCACACCTCTACATTCCAGAGCTCTGCTTCAAATAAGAAACTCAAACCACATCTTACCGATTCCAGAAGCTGAAACTCACCGTACATTTTCCTCTCTTTACTCTCAAAAAATATTTCCCCGGCCATATTCTCAAATAAAACCGCCATCAGTTCATCATAAAAAGTTGACACAATTCTGTAAATACCTTTCTCTTGAATTGAACTATAACTGGCGGCATGACCGCACTCGTGATAAAAGACCTTCATTTTCCACAGAGAATCCAGAGGTGTTATCAGCAAACGGACATCATAAGGAATTGAAACCGGTATGACAATTCCAGATATTTTATCCTGTTCATAGACATTTATTGAGGAGATCAAATCATCATATCCCAGCTCAGAAAAATACTTTTTGATCTCCTGAAAGGGATCCCTTTTATCGGCAAAGGATAAAAGCTCCCTTAATTTATTGAAATAATTGTCCCTGGTTAAATCAATATCATATTTTTCATTGTATTTTTCGATTATTTCATTGGCTGTATCCAGATTGCTATCCAGATAATTCTCAACTCTGCCTTCCACTTCTTCTCTCTCAAGTTCGCTGCAGCGATAGATCAGATCTGGATAGGAGGCAAAGCCCAATCCTTTCGCCCTCTCATCGCGTCTTTTCATCAGCTCAATCACATCATCTCTCATATTCAACGCCAGCTCTCTCCGGCGGTTGCTTCCGGCAGATACAGCAGCATCACCGTCTAAATACACTTCTTTTCTCCGGCCGATATCCAGCCTGTTTCTCAAACCGGCTACTTCCGGGCTGTTCTCCACCATATAACGGTAATATGTAAAGTTAAAGACCTCCTCTTTTCTCCCGGCAGTTTCGAATTCCGGGCTGGCGGTCGATAACAGCTCAAATATTCTCTCATTTATTATATCCAGATCATGACTCTGATCCAGATAGTAATTCTCGAACTGCTTTAACTCCATCTTCTCATTCAGGGCCAGCATTCTTTCCTCCAGCTGTGTAAGTGTCATCTTCATCTGCTCCTCTTTATATAGATTGAGCCGGGGCCGACCGGATGGCCCCGGCAGATCTGGTGGTTCTGTAAGGTCTGAAAATTGTAAATTACTGCAGCTCATCCAGCGTAAGCAGGCCCTCGGGAATATCGTAATCGAGCTCTATCTCCGTCAGTCTGTAGATAGTCTCCGTGTCCTCACGCAGCTTATCCTCCATCACCATCTCTGTGGGCATCCAGCGGCCCTCCTGGATTTCCTCCACCTCTTCTGTCACCATCTCTTTGAGTAGCCTGCCATCACGGGCATACATCTCCTCCACAAGCACAACATATCGCTCCTGATCTACCCAGAGCCGGCGGGAATGATAGGCCACCTCCTCACCCTCGCGGGCGGTGGCCTTGATGACATAGACGGGCCGGTCATCTATGGTATCCTCCTCCTCCAGCTCAAATTCGTAAAGCTCGGTCAGCTGCTCCATCTCCAGGGCATCCTGATAGGAAAAATCGCTGCCCATCATCCCCTGTTCCAGCATATGGCCCGAGATCCTGGTCAGATCCTCGGCATCGGGAAAGTACATCCACATCTCATCATCCAGAAGCAGATAGCGAGTTCCTCTATCCCGGGGATTTGTGAACTCGGCCAGGGCGTTCGTCACCTCACCATCGCTCTCCACATAGCTGACCATTTCCTTTTTGATCTCCCTATCGCGGTCAATGATTACCATCTCTGATTCTGTTCTTGCTGAAGCCATGAACTGATTGTCATCGACTCTAATCATGATCTCCTCACCGGAAAGCTCTTCAGCTGCCGCAGTCTGATTGAATCCCAGGCCCAGAACCAGTGCCACCAGAGCTGAGAGAATCAGCAGTGAAAAAATCAGTCCGGCTTTTCTTAAAGAGAGATTACCTGTCCTGGCTCCCTGAGCCTTATGCCGGCAGTGTTTAATATCCACAAAAATCATGCTCACAACCTCCTTTTTATGCATCAGTATCCAGAGCATCAACAGGATCGAGCCCGGCCGCCTTCCAGGCCGGATAGAGACAGGCGATGGTGGTAACCACCGCGCCAAGTATGAAGCTGAATATCAGATTTTCCATGCTGTGAGAGGTATACAGTACCGGTTCCACCATCATATCCACGTGCTCTACAACCCGGGTCAGAGGATCCAGCTCGATGCCTCTGACGGCTATCTGATAATTGAGCCAGCCTCCACCGATAACTCCCAGCAGACTGCCCATAAGACCCAGCAGGGCACCCTCCAGCGTAAATACCTGCATGATCTGCCGGCTTTTCAGCCCCAAAGCTGCCATCATGCCTATTTCGGGCTGCCTTTCCCTTATGATCATAAACAGAGTGCTGACAACAACCACAGCTCCCAGCAGGATAAAGAGCACATAGACTATATTCATCAGATCATTATACTCCAGAAAGAGCTCCACAAAGGGATCAGCCTCGCTCCAGGCCGCAGTCTGATATCCGGCTGCCCCCCACTCATCCAGGCGGGCGGAAACAGCCTGCTCAACCGCTTCTGCCGCATCGGCATCCCGACCGAAGATGAGAATTTCGGTGGCCTCACCCTCCAGAGCCAGCATCTCCTGGACCGTCTCCAGAGGCAGATAGAAGAAGTTATCGTCTATATCGGGCGAACCGGAATCACGGATGCCGGCGGTGGTGAAAGTCCGGCCCTGAAAGGCCTGGAATGCATCAGAGAATACCAGTGTCAGGCTCTCTCCCACACCTGTCTCAGCTTCTTCAGCCAGGCCTCTGCCCATGAGCATTTCCTCCGGCTCCTGCGGCATGCGTCCATCGCCGATATCATCTGCCAGAGCACCGTAAGCAGCCTCACGTTCGGTATCGATTCCCACCCCCAGCATGCGCACCATTTCATCATCCACACTCGCCATGGCACCAAAGCGGATACGGGGCAGGACGTGTTCTACCTCCTCCAGCTCCTCCAGTTCGGCTACCATCTCTGCCAGAGATTTATCCTCGGTGCCGTCCACGGTATAATCCAGCGAGAGCAGGGCTTCCCTGCCCTCGTATTCCTCATCGATCAGGCGCACATGACCCAGCTCATTCTCTATATAGAGGCGGAAGGAGGCCTCGGTAAAGCCTATCATCAGCCCCCGGAACAGAATAACTATGGCCACTACAGCGGCAATGGCAATTATGGCTATAGAAGTGCGCAGAAGATTGCGCCGCAAATTTCGTGCTGCCAGCTTGAAAAGATACAGCATTCTCTGCCGACCTCCCCTTTCAATCGGTAATTCACCCCAAATATTAACTGCAGGTCATACACAATATCATAAATTTCAGCGATGATATATGGCATCTATGGGATCCTTGCGGGCGGCCCAGATGGAAGGCAGCAGGCTGGCTGCCAGCGCTAAAACCACCACAAATATGAAAACAAAGATAAAAGCGGAAAGGTTCCAGACACCGTAGATCCTCTCCAGAATGGGCAGGCCCAGCTCCTCCACTCCCTCACCGTATACAATTTCCAGGTCCAGTCCAAAGCGGGCAAAAATCCCCACAGTTAAGGCTCCCAGACCACAGCCGATAAGTCCTCCCAGAATGCCTATACCTCCGGCCTCCAGAGAGAATATTCTTATTATCTCCTTTTCTTTTAAGCCCATGGCCTTCATCAGGCCAATCTCTTCCACCCTCTCCAGGGCGGAGAGCACGATCACATTTATGATGCCGATGGCCCCCACCAGCAGAATCAGGCCCAGAATAACGTAGTTTTCGATGGTGATCCAGATCTCCATCGATTCCAGCATCTCCGAAGATTCCCGGTAGGAGCGGGCACGCAGTCCGCCGCCCACATCGTCATCGAGTGCGGCAGCGACAGCACCGGCTCTTTCCCTCTCGTCGATCTGCACCATGACCTGACTGGCTTTATCTCCTTCCAGACCGACGGCTGGATAGGCATATTCACGTGATACGTAGGCCGTATGCCGGTTCACCTGGGGTGACGGTGTGGAGACGATACCCCTCACCTCACCCTGTATCGTATTGAATGACCCGGTATCATCCTGGAAGTAAAGTGTATAGAAATCGCCTATCTCCAGCTCCAGCATCTCCGCCAGCTGCTGACCTATGACCACACCGCTCTCTCCGGGTTCAATAAATTCACCCTCGACCAGGTATTCATGCACCTGGAATGTCTCCCTGAAGCTCTCAGTATCTATGGCGGTGGCCTTTACCGGAAACTCCTCACGGCCACCGATCAGCTCGGCCTGAAATTCCAGTTTGGGAGTGAAAGCCGTGACTTCATCTCTGGCCTCCAGCAGCTCTTTTTCTTCACCGGTAAATGTGAAGGTATCATCCAGGGAAAAATCCTCTTCATCAAAGAAATCAGGCCTGGCCATCTGCACATGAGCTGTTTCAAAATCTATCAGATTGGAGAATGAAATCTCCATCATACCAAGCATAAAGGAATCGATCAGGAGAAATACCAGGATGGCAAAGGCCAGCACTCCTGCAGCCACAAAGGTCCTCTTTTTGCGGCGGAAGAGATTCCTGAAGGCTATCCTGAAGTAGTACATGTATCAATCCCCTCTCCTCTCATCCTGGGTTATCTGCCCGTCCTTAAGCTCCAGCAGGCGGCGGGCATAGTCCATGACCATGGGGTCGTGGGTGGAAAAGACAAAGGTGGTCTTAAGATCTTCATTCATATCCAGCATTATCCCCAGCACTTCCTTGCTGGTCTCGGAATCGAGGTTGGCAGTGGGCTCATCCGCCAGGACCAGGCTGGGCTCTTTGACCAGAGCCCGGGCTACGGCCACGCGCTGTTTCTGACCGCCGGAGAGCTCGTTGGGGCGCCTGTCCTCCATGCCCTCAAGCCCCACCTCCTGCAGCAGGCTTCTGGCCTTCTCGAAGCTGTTCTTCTTGTTCTCACCTCCGGCTATGCGCAGGGCAAACTCCACATTCTCCTGGGCGGTGAGCACGGGGATGAGGTTATAGCTCTGGAAGATAAAACCTATCTCCCTGCGCCTGAGCATGGCCAGATCATCACGACTGAATCCACCCAGCTCATCGCCGTTGAACCTGATTGTGCCGCTGGTGGCCTTATCCAGGGCCCCGATCAGATTCAAAAGCGTGGTCTTGCCCGAACCCGAAGGCCCAAAGACCGAAGTGAACTCCCCCCGGGAGATCGTCAGATCCACGCCGCGCAGCGCCGGGACCTCGATCTCTCCCTGTTTATAGATTTTTTCCACATTCTCCAGCTGCAGCAATGGCATATTATATACCCTCCCATCTTTTAATCTTCAACCTGATCCTGCCAGAATCTCTCCAGTGTTTCCAGGGCTACCTCCTCGATAACCAGCTCACCCTCACTCAGCTTTAGAGCCGAGGTGAGAATCTCCTGCAAAAATGCATATTTCTGCTTTAATTCCTCCAGGCCGCTGCGATCCTTCTCGGCCATAAGCCTGGCGAGTATTTCCCCCATCCGGCGCTGATAGATCAAAATGAGGTCCAGATAGAATTCGGCCGCCTCCCGGGGGTAATCGGTGGCAAAGATGCCCTCCTCCACGCCCTGATGTACAATCTCCCTGAAAAGGGGATACATCTTCTCCCGGGCCAGCTGATAGAATTTATCCTCCAGCCGGATGTTTTTGCCTCCGGAATACATCTCGGCCATAAGATAGGTCATCTCCTCCGCTCTATCGATCTTGTAGGAGTTGACCTGACGAATAAACTCATTTAACTTCTCCAGAGCATTTAGATCCTCGCGCTCAACGATCTTCTCCACAATCCTCATCATGCCGTCTATCATCACCGCAGCAATATCTTCCAGAAGCTCCTCCTTGGAGCTGTAATGATGATAGAAACCTCCCTTGGAAATACCTATCTCATCTATGATATCGCGCACAGAGGTCTCATCATAGCCCTTCTCCCGAAAAATCTTAAAAGCGGCCTCTATAATCTGCTGTTTTCTCTCACGTGGAGCAAGCTTCTCCGTCATATCTCAATTCACACCTCCTACTCTCCTGCAAAACCGACCGTTGGTTTATGCTGGTTATAATTATACCCAACATGGAACCTTAATGTCAAATCAAGAAGAATATTATTCTCATTCTTTATCCTGCTGAAGCTCACCCCGGGCTTTGCCTATGGCTTTGTTGGGAGGGACATCCTTGGGGCAGACCTTTTTGCAGTTGATGTGGAAATCACAGTCCCACCAGCCATCCTCGTGATCGGCCAGCACCAGCCTGTCTTCATCATCCCGGGGATCGATATGGAATCTGAACAGTTTGGCCAGAGCAGCAGGCCCCCGGTAATTTTCGTTTTCACCGTCGACAGGGCAGGAGCCAAAACAGGCCGCACATAAAATGCAGTTGGTATAATCCTCAAGTTCCTCCACCACTTCCGGGCTCATCCTGAATTCATCTTCAGGAACTTCACCTTCTGCCTGCAGATAGGGCTCCATCTCCCGATAAAACTCGAAGAATTTTTCCTCGTCGACGATCAGGTCCTTCTCCACGGGAAGATGGGGCAGGGGTTCTACAAGCACAAAATCTTCACCCGTATTCTCGCCTTCATCCAGAGCCGGATAATGCTTGATCTCTGCATCATCTTTGCCCTCAAGCAGGGGTTTTACCTGGGTTCTGCAGGCCAGGCGGGGCACTTTGTTTATGAGCATGGCACAGGAACCACAGACAGCCCCCCGGCAGGAATAGCGAAATGAGAGGGAATCATCTAAATTCTCCTGGATGTAAAAGAGAGCATCGAGAACGGTCTGACCGGGCTCGTGCGGAACTACAAAATCGTCATAATGCGGTTTATCATTCGTATCATCACCATCATATCTGAAAGCTTTTAATTTCATCAGTAATCACGCTCCCTTACCTCGAATCTGCCCAGGTTCACAGGGGCATAATCCAGCACCGGACCTTCCTCGCCTTTTTCCAGCACAGTGTGCTGGAGATATTCATCATCCCTGCGCCCGGTAAAATCAGTCCTGTAATGAGATCCCCGGCTCTCCTCCCTCTCAATGGCACCTATGGCTACCGCTTCAGATATGAAGAGCATATTCCTCAGCTCCAGAGTTCTGATCAGGGCCTGGTTGAATTTGCTGCTGTCAGACTGCACATAAACATCATCGAACTCACTCTGCAGATCTTTAATTTTAGCAAGCCCCTCTTTCATCTCCTCACCCTCACGGAAGACGCCGAAGTGCTGGAACATGGTTTCTCTCAGCTCCTCCAGAATATCGCTGTAGAGTATGCCCTCATCCCGGCCGTTGATCAATTCAATCAAATCTCTATCCCTGTTTACGGCTTTAGAGAAAAGAGACTCATCCGCTTCCCTGTGAACCGGGCTTTCGGAGGCTCTGGCACCGGCTATCCTGCCGAAAACCACCGTCTCTAAAAGTGAGTTGCCACCCAGCCTGTTGGCGCCGTGGGCGCTGACCGAAGAGCATTCACCGGCGGCATAGAGTCCCGGCACATCTGTTTCACAATCGGTGTTGACGGAGATTCCTCCCATGGAATAATGCTGACCGGGCTGAACGGGAATGGGCTCCTCGATGGGGTCCACACCGGCAAAATCCATGGCTATCTGCCTGATTCCCGGCAGCCTCTCCTTTATCTTCTCTGCACCCAGGTGAGTTAAATCCAGATGCACGTATTCATCCTCGATGCCCCTGCCCTCGTTCACAACGTTCATTATGGCTCTGGCCACTATATCCCGTGGCGCCAGCTCCATGGCTTCGGGAGCATATTCCTTCATGAACCTCTCACCTTCACTGTCCTTAAGATATCCCCCCTCACCTCTGGCTCCCTCTGTCATCAATATGTTGGAGCCATAAAGTGTGGTGGGATGAAACTGGATAAACTCCATATCCTCCAGGACAGCTCCGATATCATAGGCCAGAAAGGCACCATCACCAGTATTTATCAGAGCATTTGTGGAACGGTTATATATCCGGCCAAAACCTCCAGTGGCCATGATTACACTGCCGGAGAAAGCATGCAGTCTGCCCTCTTTTATGTTGAGGGCAACACAGCCGGCACATCTCCCATCATCTTTGACCAGAGAGGTAACAAAGTATTCATCGTAATATGTCATCTCACCCGAAAGTGACTGCTCATAGAGTGTGTGGAGCAGGTTATGGCCGGTTCTATCGGCAGCATAACAGGTCCGGGGAAAGCCCGCTCCCCCGAATGGCCGCTGGGCAATTTTGCCGCTTTCAAAGCGCGAGAAGACGGTACCCATATGTTCCAGCTCCAGCACAGCCTCCGGTGCATTTTTGCAGAGGATCTCGACCGCATCCTGATCGGCAAGGTAATCCGAGCCCTTGACCGTGTCGAAGGCATGATCCTTCCAGTCATCATCTCCCCGGTCGGGAGCATTGCCCAGGGCGGCGTTAATACCTCCCTGAGCTGCCACACTGTGGGAACGCAGGGGATGAACTTTGGATATGACCGCTACATCCTTATCATTGCTCATAGCCTCGAGGGAAGCTCTCAGGCCGGTCAGCCCTCCGCCTATCACCAGAATATCGTGCTCATGCAAATTTTCCTTTTCCAAATTTAACCCTCCCCGCGAAAGTTTTGCAAGCAATTCAAGCAATTCCAGAATAATTACAGTGAAAGCTGCAGGGGTTACTGTGTATTTACTGGCCCGTTTTGAAAACTGTTAGACTAATATTCTAATGGCAAAAATTATTCGTTGATAAAATAATACCACAATCCCACAGGCTATGCAAAACGGTGATTAAAGCTCGAAAAAACACTTTGCCGGTTTTTCCGGTATCAGATAGCCGG
>CAYXAK010000012.1:0-1776 GCA_964462585.1 uncultured Halanaerobiaceae bacterium | reverse complement strand
CCTATTATCACCATGAAACCGGCCGGAATATTGAAAAGCACAAGAGAGGCAAAAATACCGAGTGTGATGAAGATACCCCGAAATCCCAGGCTTAAGGAGCTTGCTATATCCCAGGCGAAATAGAGCACGAGACCCAGAGTGGCAAACTGTATCCCTTTCAACAAACTTGAAGAGATAGTTCCATCACTGTATTTAGCGTAGGGTATGGCTATCGCAATCACTATCAGTGCAGGGGGCAGGATTATGCCCAGCAGTGAGACGATAGCTCCCAGTATTCCGGCAACCTCATAACCTACATAGGCCGCATATTTTACCGAGATTGCTCCCGGTGAGACCTGGATAATGCCGGTTACCTCAATGAATTCCTCTGCCGTCAGCCAGCCGTAATTTTCTACTATCTCCTGTTCCATCAGGGGATAAAACACATATCCTCCCCCCAGTGACAGAATACCAACCTTGAAAAAAGCCCAGAATAATTGAATCAGCATGTTTTTATGTATCTCCTTTATAATTTATTGTATAGCATAGAATTTACTCAGCATATGCTCACCAGCTTCCGGAACCACCATATCTCCCTGAAAAATAAAAAACATGAAATAGCTCAGTTGAGAGCTCTTATCAGACGCTCCACGATATATTCGATCTCTTTTTCGGCCAGGCTGCTGTATATGGGCAGGGAAAGGCTCCGGCCCGCCGCTCTCTCGGCCCGGGGAAAATCCCCCTCCCCATAGCCGAAGTTAAGAAAGTAATTGGGCTTGAGATGAATGGCGGTATAATAAGGTATACAGCCGATGCCGTCCTCTCTCAGCTCCTGCATTACCCTATCGCGGTCGGGACTTTCGGCCCCGGAATCTATCATGACCACGTAAACAAACCAGCTCATGCGGCTGGTCTCCTCTCTCACCTTGAGGGTCTCCACCCCCTCCACAGCGGCCAGAAGCTCGTTATACTTCCGGGCCACCTGCTCTCTTCTCTCCAGGAGCTCATCGAGTCGTTCCAGCTGCAGATTGCCGAGCAATCCGCATACCTCGTCCAGGCGAAAATCATCACCGGGATTCATATGGCTAAGCCATCTGGTGTGCTCTGTCAGAGCCTGAGCGCGCATCTTACGACAGCGCCCGGCCAGTTCCTCATCATCGGTGACTATGACACCTCCCTTGCCCGATATCATCTGCTTGTTGGGAAAGAATGAAAAGACACCGGCATCTCCCAGGGTTCCGGCCATTTTGCCCCTGTATTTAGATCCCAGGGCCTCCCGGGCATCCTCGATCACGCTGAGATCGTAGAGTTCGGCCAGCTCCTTTATCTCCTCCATCGGTGCCGGCTGGCCGAAAACATCGACGGGCAGAATAGCCTTCGTGTTCTCAGTGATGGCGGCTTCGATTCTGTTCACATCTATATGATAGGTGTCAGAACTGATATCGACAAACACGGGTCTGGCTTCATTTGAAAGCATGCAGTGGGCTGAGGAGGTGTAGCTAAGTGGTGTTGTGATTACCTCATCTCCAGCTCCGATATCCATAGCCCCCACCAGCAGATGCAGTCCGCTGGTACCGCTGTTGACAGATACGGCGTGATCGACGCCGAGGTAATCAGCAATCTTATGCTCAAATACTTCCAGACTGGTTTCCAGGTTGAGGTCATTTACCTCCGGCAGCTTATCCGCCTCTTTATCCAGGAAATTCTTCTCAAGCCCCAGATCGGGGCCGGAAAGTGGTATATGCAAATATAAAACCTCCAGTAAATAGATTAAACGCTAAAAATAAAGATCAGATA
>CAYXAK010000011.1:0-35249 GCA_964462585.1 uncultured Halanaerobiaceae bacterium | reverse complement strand
TCATATAAGGTCTACCAAGAAGTATTATTCTATAAAGAAGATCAAATTCCTTTACAAAAAATAAAACCAGCCTGATAATACAAGGCTGGCGGTGATCGAAATATTTTATTTATCTTTACGATCTATTGATTTTGCTGATCGACCCTGAACATCCTATCCAGAATTATGGCCAGAATAACGACTCCCAGTCCGGCCTCAAATCCCATGCCTATATCGACAACCGAGAGTGAACGCAGAACCGGTTCCCCCAGTCCTCCTGCTCCGATCATGGCAGCGATAACTACCATCGACAGGGAGAGCATGATACACTGATTAACACCCATCATTATTGAAGGCAGGGCGCCGGGCAGCTCGACCTTTGTCAGCATCTGCCACCAGTTGCAGCCGAAGGCCTGACCGGCCTCTTTCAGCTCTTCATCGACCTGTATAATGCCCAGATATGTCAGTCTGATGGGAGGTGCTATGGCAAATACAACAGTCGCTATAACACCCGGAACATTGCCCAGGCCGAAGAACATCAGAGCCGGTATCAGGTAGACAAAGGGCGGTATTGTCTGCATCAGATCAAGTATGGGACGGGAGATGAAGTGAAATATTCTGCTGTGAGCCTTGATTATACCCATGGGAATGCCGAGAGCAAGAGCTATTATGACCGAAGTCAGAATGGAAGCGATGGTAACTATGAGCTCCTCCCAGATGCCCATATTCAGTACCAGGAGCAGTCCCAGCACCACAAATAAAGCCAGAGATTTGCCCCTCAACTTCCAGGCGATCACAGCCAGAACTGCTATCAGAATTAGAGGAGGGACCATAAAGAGAAAACTCTCAAAACTTCCGATCATCGTACCGACAAAGTTGGAGAAAGCATCAAGTGGACCGCTGAAATTAATTATGAGAAAATCCACCACTGCTTCTATCCAGTCTCCCAGAGGAACCCCCACTGTCAAAAACTCCTGCAGTGACTCCAGTAAGTTCATAAAACATCCTCCTTTTTCAGCTTGCCTGAAATAAAAAATTCAATCTACTCGATTTATATTAAAGAAATTAATTTCACTGCCACAGAAAAACAAAAAGAGATGAAGCAGTGAAGGCGCATAAACGCCTTCACTGCTTTTATACCAGATTTTAGTTAGCCAGGCTCTCCTGCAGTGCTTCAAATGCTGGAGTTTCACCATCAGCGGTGTAGACACCTTCTACCCAGTCTTCTACGACATCAAGATTTTCGGATACCCACTCACGAGCAACATCAGCGGGCTCTCTCTCTTCATAACCATACTCATATATCCATTCATCCTGCCATTCAGTTTCAACTTTTATCTGGGACATGAGTCTATGAACATTCGGCATCTCCTCATCGAAGCCCGTACGCTGAGCGGTCAGAACCTCATCGGATTCACCCCAGATGTTCTCGGGGTCTTCAAGGGGCTTGATATCATAGGCCAGATTCATCCAGTGGGGCTCCCAGCCGTTGAATGCTATCCATTCGTCTCTCTGGTCTGCTCTCTCGACCTCGGCCAGCATACCTGCCTCACTGCTGGCAACAAGCTCCCAGTCATCGAGATTATAGGTGCTGTCCTCTATAGCATCCTGGATGATTATATTGCCATCATTGCCGGGCTCCAGGCCGTAAATCTCGTATCCGAATTCTTCGCCATATTCGTGCAGATCGGCCATGGACTGCACACCGGCTTCATAGGCATCCTCGGTTACATAGGTTGAATAGAGAGCTTCTTCCAGATTTGTCGCTATGGGCTCGACGTCACCTGCTTCCTCGTGTTCGCGATAGGTGACTTCCATTGTGGGCAGCCAGACACCCATGAACAGGTCCACATCGCCGCGGCTCATGCCCTGGAAGAGAACCTCCTGCATGTAGCTGTCCATCTCTGTCTCATAACCCAGCTCATGCAGAATAGTGCGCGCCACCTCCGTTTTAACGGTCACTCCAGGCCATTCCACATAACCGAAGTTTACGACTTCGTCAGCTTCGGCGGGCTCTGCATTAAAACCGACAAAGGCTGCTGAAAAAACCAGAGCTGTCACTATGACAAATGTGATTGCTTTAGTCTTTAGCACGATATATCCCTCCTGGGAATATAGTTATTGATCTACGAATTTATGCAGCTATACAGTACCTTATTCCTCCACAACTTCAGTGGAAGCATCGAGATTGGCTATCACATTGGTCTTGACCACGACACCGAGCAGTTTATCTTCCTCATTGACGACCGGCAGGGGCAGGCTGTTTTCCGCCACCCGGGCAAAGAGATCATCGACATTCTCTCCGGGATCAGCGGGCTCACGCTCGGTCAGCTTCTGGGTGACATCCTCACTGCCCTCTTCCAGCATCTCCTGCACCTGATCTATCTGTAATATGCCCATATACTTTTTATCCCCATCCACAACGAAGATACTCGTCAGCCCCTCCTTGTTCATTTTGTGCAGGGCTGTTCTGGGTCCCTGATTGTGATACAGGAGTGCAGCGGGTCTGGCCATGATATCCTCAGCGGTGAGAACCCTTGATCTGTTGACATCCTCGACAAAATCCGCCACATACTGTGTCTTGGCTTCATTGAGTATCTCCTCATGATCACCCAGCTGCACGATCTTGCCATCTTTCATGATTGCAATTCTATCACCCAGCTTAAGAGCCTCATCCAGATCGTGGGTTATGAATACGATCGTTCTCTCTATTTCCTCATAGAGCTCCAGCAGCTGATCCTGCATGTCCTTCTTGATCAGCGGATCCAGAGCACTGAAAGGCTCATCCATCAGCATAATGTCAGTATCCACCGCCAGAGCACGGGCCAGCCCCACGCGCTGCTGCATACCTCCGCTGAGCTGATCGGGATACTGATCCTCATAGCCGGAAAGGCCGACCATATCAAGAGCTTCCTGGGCCTTCTCCCTTCTTTCAGATTTGGGAACTCCCTGAACTTCCAGACCGAACTCGGTATTTTCCATAATTGTTCTGAAGGGGAACAGGGCGAAGTTCTGAAAGACCATGCCGAAATTTTCCTGACGGTACTGGCGTAGTTCACTCTTTTCCAGGTCCATCACGTTCTGATCATCGACAATTATCTCACCGCGGGTGGGCTCTACAATTCTATTTATACACCGCAGAAGAGTTGACTTGCCGCTGCCGGAAAGTCCCATGAGGACGAAAATTTCGCCCTCCTCAACCTCAAAACTTACATCATATACTCCTACAGTATTTCCTGTTTTCTCCAGCACCTCATCCTTATCCAACCCCTCTTCCAGCAGAGGGAAAGCTTCTTCAGGATTATCACCGAAAATTTTCGATACATTATTGACCCTGATCTTATTATTCATTATCAATCTCCTTCCTGGCTGTACTTGATAAAATACCAGCAGATACTGCTGCAGCTCAGAACAGAAAAAGAGGTACAGAAATATGCTGTATTACATACCCCCGTACCTCCCAATATCTCGACATTTATAAAAGCTTTAACCCTTTCTCACTATTCCATAAGAATATTAACAAAAAACGATCTGATTGTCAAACCTAAAACCATAATAAACTGCAATATTAAGATCAAGAGAGCTAATCAATCATCAGGGTCTGTCAGAGCTAAAGAAATCCTCATAGCTTTTTTCTCAGTATATCTGGAAAATCAATCTCCGATAAGATCCTCATAATCTCTGCAGGAAGCTTCGATTAGTTCGTGTGCCTGTTCCCGCCCGTAAACCGTCTTAACCTTGCATTTGGGCTCTTCTTCGTCAGGCCCGGTCTTATAACTGAGAAAATAGTGTTTAAGCCTTGTCAGTATATCCTCGGGAAGATCTGACAGGCAGTCATGCTGTCCGTAGACGGCATCATCCTTCAAAACCGCTATCAATTTATCGTCCGCCTCCCCTCTGTCCAGAAGCCCGAGTCCACCTATGGGGCGGGCTGTCATTAAGATATCACCGTGGGGGACTATTTTCTCCGTCAGCACGATAATATCCAGCGGATCGCCATCACCTTTAAGTTCTTTCAGCTCTGTTGCGGAAGCCATGATATCAGCAACTCTCTCACCACAATAAGTTCGGGGAATCATGCCATAGGGAGCGGGAGAATAACTGGAAAAACGCTGAGGACGATCAACTTTTAGAAGTCCGCTCCTCTTATCCAGCTCATACTTTATGCCATCCCGGGGAACCAGTTCAATATAGACGTTGACAGCTTCAGGACTCTCCTCACCGGTGCTCACACCATGCCAGGGGTGGGCCAGATTTTCACGATATTCCTGCACGATTATCTACTCCTTTACAATAAAATATTTTTAGCCGCACTAATTTCACCAGAAAAGTCCCAGCACCACAACACCCAGCAGCCAGCAGTAATAGGCAAATATAAAAAGTCTCTGTCTGTCCACTATGTGCTGCAGAAGTTTTATAGCTGCAAAACCTGAGATCACTGCCGAAAGTGTGCCGGCAAAAATCATGGGAAGGGTGACATCGCCCATACCCTGCTGCCAGATAGTCACTGCCTCCAGCATTGTGGCTGCAAAAACTATGGGTATCGACATCAGAAATGAATATTTCACCGCCAGACGCCTATCCAGACCTGAAAAGAGACCCGAGACAATCGTCATTCCCGAACGTGAAAGCCCGGGAAACAAAGCCAGCATCTGGGCAAAACCCACCAGCAGGGCATCTTTCAGCTTCATCTCCTCCATAGGCCTTCCCTTTCTGGTAACCAGGCGGGAGCTGAAGAGCACAAATCCAGTCACCAGAAGCATAAAGCCCACCACCAGAGTTGTGGCAAATACCCTGTCAAAAAATGATTTGAGAAAAAAGCCCGCAGCTCCCGCCGGTATTATGCCGATGATTATGTACTTAACCAGGCGGGGATAGCGGGGATTGAGGTTGAATATTTCCCTGATATCGCGGCGAAAGACCAGTATGATGGCCAGCAGATTGCCGAAATGCAAAAATACGCTCAGAGTCAAACGCTGTTCAATGCCAAAAAAATGCTGGATTAGAACGAGGTGACCCGAACTGCTCACTGGCATGGGGTCCACTATGCCCTGAACAATGCCCAAAAAGACCGATTCCAGTAGCTCTGTCAATTTTTATTCACTCCTGACCGTTATTGTCTTCCCTCTCATCCCGGGCAGAATCCGGGCTGATATCATAGACATCTTCATCACTTCTCCCTCTGTGATCCTTCCTGTTTCCTCTCTCAAAATCATGATATTCAAAGGAAAATGATCTCTGCTGGGAGTTATAACCTCTCTTTTTAAGATAGCCGCCCACATATCTGTGGATTAATCTGGCAAGCATCGGACGGGAAAAGGGCAGAATGAAAAGAAATCCCGCTATATCGGTTATGAGGCCCGGAGTCAAAAGCATAGCTCCTCCCACAAGTATCATAACTCCCTCTATCATATTGATGGTGGGCAGCTGCTGGCGGGCAAAATTTTCCTTTATGCGGTTCATTATTAAAAAACCCTGCATTTTAGCAGCGGTAACACCTATAGCCCCTGTTGAAGCGACTATAACAATGGTGGGGATGACACCTATTCTGCCCCCCACCCAGATCAGAAGAGCCAGCTCCACCATGGGCACAATTGTAAATAAGAGCAGCAGACGGATAAACATGGTTTTCTCCTTCCAGAAATGTTTAATAGAGCAGATTAATTATCCCGAAAAAAATCAATCACATCATCATGCATCTCCAGATTGAAGCGATGATCAACCTCAGGATATTCCTCATACCTTAAGCGTAAAGGAGAATCCTCATATAGTTCCACGGCCAGATTCAGGATTTCATCATAATCGCTTTCTGCCATCTCCTGCAGTAAATCCTCCTGCAGATCGGTAAATACCCTGCGATCGGAGAGAAAGGATATTCTGTCCTCCTCTCCTCGAAAAATTAAGACCGGAGTATCCGAGATAAGCTCAAGCTTATCCTCATCATCAGGTATGCCGCTCATACCCAGGGGAAACTCCAGCTCATGCCCCCGATATTCCAGCTGAGGCACAGCCGGCCATTCCCCCGGAGCACCCAGGGCAGCTCTCTCAATCTCATGCGGATTGTTGAGCATCCAGCGAGAGGCGAATAGAGATGAATAGCCAAAGCCGAAAAGATAAATATTTTCTTTCAGCACCATCCCATTCTCCTCCAGCCTGGAAGCAGCGTGATCGATCATACCCTCCAGTTCTGCAAAAGAGCGCTCATAGCGATCGACAATATCCCGTTTTTCGGGGGTTTCCCCGGGACCATACTCAAAAGCGAAGGCAGGAACCAGCAGGGCGGCGCCTACTTCCTCTGCCAGGCCGTGTATAGAACGTGCGGCCTGATAGGCCTCAGCACCGGCATCAGCTTCCTCTAATTCCATATCATCATTTTCCCACCCGGCATGAAAGGGGTGCAGCATGAGGGGTTTTTCCTCCACATCCGCCTTCTCATCGAAATACAGATAATATTTCACGGAAAAATCGTCTTCCTCTGCGGGGTTTATCTCCTGGATGCCAAAATCCTGATGATAATACTGGTATAATGTGAAGCTTAAGCCTGCCAGAATAATTATCAAAATAATCATCAGCACGTATTTATTTTTAAAAAACCTGCTCATCTTATCCTGGTCCAGCATAATTTATCACCATCTCAGTTCTCAATAGTATTGTAACTTCTTTTTGAGAAAAAATCTGTAGACAGCTCCGCCAAAGATAAACCCACCGATATGAGCCCACCATGCTATGCCTCCAAATCCTGCCCCCATGGCCAGAGACATTGTTCCATAATAAACCTGGGTAAGAAACCAGATCCCGATGAAAATCACGGCAGGGATCGAGACGATATAGGGGAAGAAAAAGATGGGTATCAGTGTGACAACCCGGGCCAGTGGAAACAAAAAAACATAGGCGGCCATGACGCCCGCCACAGCACCTGAGGCCCCTATGGTGGGAACTGTAGATTCAATATTAAAGGCCAGGTGAACACCGCCGGCTGCAAACCCGCTCAAAAGATAGAATATGATAAAGGAAAACCGCCCCATCCTGTCCTCAACATTATCACCGAAAAGGCCCAGCATCCACATATTACCGACAAGATGACCGATCCCGCCATGTAAAAACATTGAGGTTAAAGGTGCGTAGAGCTGGCTGACGGGTTCTTCTATGAAGATTGCCGGAATCAAACCATATCTCTCCACAAATTCCATCAGCTCCAGGCCGGGCAGTCGGGCCTGATATATAAATACAAAAATATTGACTCCGATCAGAACCGCCGTGGCCAGGGGTTTTTGCCGGCGGATAATGTTATCTCTCAGGGGAAGCATTA
Organism: uncultured Halanaerobiaceae bacterium; assembly: GCA_964462585.1. Taxonomy (GTDB): domain Bacteria; phylum Bacillota; class Halanaerobiia; order Halanaerobiales; family Halarsenatibacteraceae; genus Halarsenatibacter. The sequence goes on along the minus strand of CAYXAK010000011.1, from coordinate 27,961 downwards.
TTGATTTCTCCTCTTGATGGGCCTCTTAGTAAATGATAATAAATTTAGACTGGAAAAATCAAGTTAAATATATTATGCTTATAATTGAACAAGGGGGTATTATTATGGTATCTGAGAATGATGTAGATATCAAGCAGCTCAAGTCTGATCTGTCACTGGCTCTGGAAGATCTGCTGTCAGCAGCAGAGCTTGATAGAGAGGATGTCATGGTCATAGGCTGCAGCACAAGCGAAATTATCGGTGAGAAAATTGGCAAAGCCTCCAATCTTGAACTGGCTGAAGAGCTATTCTCCGTCATAAAGAATAAATTAGAGGCTGAAGAAATATATCCAGTCTTTCAGTGCTGTGAACACCTCAACCGCGCACTGGTGGTACCCGGCGAACTTTTAGCAAATTCAGACCTGGAAAAGGTAACCGTTATCCCCGCCCCGGACGCAGGTGGAGCCATGGGGGCAGCAGCTTACGAAAAACTGGATGAAGCGGTTGTAGTGGAATCGATCAGGGCCGATGCCGGCCTGGATATAGGAGATACTCTGATAGGGATGCACCTGAAAGAGGTGGCTGTGCCCGTGCGCAGCCGTGTTATAAAGCTGGGAGAAGCCCATATAACCATGGCCAGAACCAGGCCCAGGCTCATAGGAGGCCAGAGAGCCCGTTATCCTTCCTGAATCGATGAAAAAATCACAACCGTTTTAAAATAGAGCAGCTGAAAAGAATAAAATGCTCTCAAATTATTTATGCCCACCGGCTGACCCTGCCGGTGGGCATTTATGGTTTGAATGAATCTGTTAAAATTAAAATGGGGTGGATGAAGGGATTTGAACCCTCGACCTCAGGATCCACAATCCTGCGCTCTAACCCCTGAGCTACATCCACCACAATTAAATTTATTATTTATCTTTCACTTCTAAATTATAACCCGAATGAGGCTTTTTGTCAAGGATAGATCCTGACGAGAATTGCAAGGAATATACGCTTTTCGCCATCCTTTCCACTGACAGCAATTATTTTATCACAACCTGCCTAACCTGTAAAGTCTGAGAGATAAATACCGGTCATTCTTCACCTGCAATTAACTCCTTGCCTTCCCCGATGAGAAATATAGCTATCAGAGAGCTAACTGCAGGATCAAAATACCATAATCCGAAAAAGTAATTGGCTATTAGCCCCACCAGAAGAGCCAGGGAAAGAAGTGAGCATACCAGGGTTTCTTTGGCATCTGCCTGCAATGATTTTAGATTGAGTTCTCGGCCCAGATTATATTTGCGGTAAGCCAGAACAGGCATTAATATGAGTGCTGCAATGGCAATGAAAATTCCAGGAAGAGAAGGTTCAGGGATGGAGCCGATCAGCAGCATCTTTACAACTTCATAAATAACATACCCTGCCAGCAGCAGGAAAGATATGCCAACCAGTTTTTCTGCAGTTCTTTCCACCTGTGCTTCCTCGCTGGAAGAGGTAATACTCGACTGCCGGTGTAACCTCCAGATTAATACAGCTCCTGACATTGATTCTGCCACACTATCCAGCCCAAAACTTAAAAGGGCGAGACTTCCGGACATCAAACCTGCAGCTATGGAAACTACAGCTTCTAATATACTGTAAGCAAGAGTAATATATTCAAGATGGAGGGCTTTCTTATATTTTTTATGCAAAATAGCATCTCCTCTCCAAAGCCTGAAATTCTTTAGGATATGTATAAATTCCCCTTCGATATCCTTCCAGCTCCTGATATAATATAAAAAAACTGAATTTACTGAGGAGGACAATGACATGAATTCCCAGCTGAAAGATCTGCAGAATGCCTGTTTGGACACAGAGCACAGTATAGAAGGACTCCTGAGAAAAGCACAGAGTGCAGCATCTGAAGTAGATGATAAGGAAAGAAGCTCCTGGATAAAACAGGAATTGACGGGGTACGATGAGGACAGTTCACTGCCCGAACACAGGCTGCTAAAAGGCAGACTGGCTCTCCATGATGCCTTTCAGGGCTGGCAGATACTCAAAACAGACAGCGAATCCATCGACAGAAAACTATCCGAGATAGAGATAAGAGATCCACTGGCTGAACTGGAAAGCCTGCTCGAAAACAGCCAGGATAATGAGGCGCTTTTCAGAAAAGAAGTGCCGGAGGATAAGCAGGCCAGGTTCAGGGAGAGGCTGGGCCTTGAAGCTGATTTTGTCTTTATCATCGAACCCGAACAGATAGAAAAAATGCTGCAGCAGGTGAGAAACAAAATTTATGACTGGACTGTAAAAATACAGAAGGAAGAAAAAAGCCCTGACAGGACCGTCCGGCTTAAATTATCCCTGCAAAAATTAGAAGATGAAGTTGAGACCAGAAAATTAATCGGAGAAAAATTAAAGAGACTCTCCCGGGAATTAACCCGGAAGAATCCCGATAACTCAGAAATGGAGAAGCTCATCTCTGACATAAATAAAATTCAGGAAACTATAGATTAGACCCCACCTGGGTCATCAGCCGCCGAAACTTCAGCCAGGTGAGCTGGATTTACCGCTGGTGCTGCAGCCCATTATACCTATTCTGTCAAAGGTCTGAACAACATCTTCACTGCCACAGACAGGACAGCTGGGCTTTAATTCTTCTCTTTCATCCAGTGAAATCTCAATCTCAAACTTCTCCTGACAATTCTGACATTTAAAAGCATATGATGGCATTATATCCCTCTTTCTATCTGTTTTATGTCATGTTTATGACATGTGAAATTATACCTCTGCTGTCCTGTAATTTCTGTAAAACATTAAACAAAGAGGGTTCTGCCTGACCATGTGCAGGGCTGGCAGTTTCACCGGCTTATCTTGCTGCCGCTGTAGGTAAAGGCCTGGCTGTTCATATTCACCCTGTCATCCTCTATCTCACCTATCTCCCGGCCGCATTCTCCACAGCAAAGGCTGTCTTCCTCCACCTCAGCATCATAAAGTCGAGTTATTCTGTCCCTGTAACAGCGGAGAACCCGGCCCTTACCGATCTTTTTGTATTTCATGATCTTGGTTTTGCAGGCAGCGCATTTAATTGTCAGCATTTTGGTCCACCCCTTCTATAGTTCATTCCAGCAGATAGATATGATAGCTCTTCGCTATTTCCCGGGCCAGCTCAGATAGAGCGGGTATGCTGGTCTTAATATCCTCCGATTTAGAACCCAGCAGAATGCTGGCATGCTTGATGGCGTTAAAACTTATCAGATCCCAGAGATAACCAAGCTCACTCTTATCAAATTCGTCAACCTGACCGAGAAAATTCCTGTAATTAAGAGGTTTTTTGCTTTGCATAAGGGCAAATACATTGGCATCACTGACTATCTCCCAGTCTGCTTCATCCAGTATGCCTGCAAAGATATTGCGCCTCTCATTTTTTTCGACATCCCAGTATTTGGGTTTATTCCATTTAAAGCCCACCGCGAGAACTGCCCTGTCATATTTGGAGCGCAGCTTCTGCAGGAAAAGTTGGGAATAATCTCCCCAGCCCTTCTCCTTAACCAGTTCCTCATCGAAATAATCTCCGGCATGGTGAATAACATTCTGGCATATTAGCACATCTGCCTCCGGAAGTGATTCCAGTTCAGCCAGATTGATCATCTTCTTTTCAAACCTGCACCTGTCCGAGAGATTCATGGCAGCAGCAATTTTGCCGCCAATATCCAGCATCTCCTCTTTAATATCGTATATTATCGCTTCCTGGGCCAGATCCTCATCCAGCAGAGAGAGCGAGAAAAAACCACAGTTGCCGCCAATATTGACGATGCTCTGCAGAGAATTCTCCTCAAAATAGGATTTTATATATTCAAATCTGGCTTTTACTCCCTTATAATCGGAGGTGTTTTCAATCTCAAGCTTCCGGGCCAGCCGCTCGGGAAGCTGCAGATATTCATATTGCTGTTCTTCTGTGAGTATTTTTTTCAGTTCAGTTTCATTCATTTTCTATCCCCCATTCCATAAAATGCTATATTCACGATACTGCTATATTCCTATTTCTAGAGTGATAGCCTATCTCCTCTATTGAAATACAGGATTAATTCCACATAAATAAGAACAAAAACGAAAAAACAGCAAAAATCGCTTGACTTACCCCCGGGACTGTGATAGCATTAGTTTTGTCGGGCAGAAAAATATTGCTCAACCGCCCGATTATTAACAAGGAGGAATTATTTATAATGATTTACACAGGTACAGTGAAATGGTTTGACGACAAGAAAGGTTTTGGCTTCATCGAGAGAGAATCTGGAGACGATGTTTTCGTTCACTTTTCCGAAATTCAGCAGGAAGGCTATAAAAGCCTTAACGACGGTCAGGAAGTTGAGTTTGAAGTAGTCGACGGTGAACGCGGTCCACGTGCAGAAAACGTGGTTAGTGTATAAATAAGCACTGTAATTGACATCAAAAGCCCCGGCCGGTCTTCCGGCCGGGGCTTTTTTAATTCTGCAGTTATTCACAGAATATCACTCACTCCCGGTAACCCAGATAACATAAAAATGAGAGCATAAAGGAAAGTGAGGCCAGAAGTGAAGTGGAATAAATTCCCGGGCGGGTGACCTCCTCGGGCTCGGCCACAATGGCCTGCAGCAGACTCAAATCCTCACCCAGGACAAGCAGAAGCGGCACAGCAGCAATAGATAGCAGAAAAGCAAGTTTGAGAAAGAATCCCTGCAGTCCGAAAAAGAGCCCCTCTATATGAGCCTCCTCTCTGCTGCTGAAATCTGCAGCAATCTCGCTGAGCATGGCAGGAGGGAAGATAAAAGCTGCTCCCGAAACCGGAATACCGAAGACAGCGAAGAGAAAAAATCCCGCTGTGACCGGAAGCTCCCGGCCCAGCCTGGTCAGAAAAAATGCCAGGACTGCCATCATCACGAGAAAAAAGAGCAGCGGTTTCTTGTAGCCGATCTTCCTGCTCAATCTGTTGATGGGGTAGAATGAGATAGCGGCCACGCCAAAAAGCAGCCCTGAGGCCACGGTGATCATAGCCGGCCCGTAACCCATTATATCCTCCACATAATAATTTATGGTGGCCCTGAGCGTATTGAAGCCCAGAAAAAAGAACATAAGTCCCAGCAGGTAAAATATAAGTGACCTGCTCTCCAGAACATAGGAAAAACTCTCCTTAAACCCGGTCTGAGATGTTCTGCCCTCAGAAAATTTTACTTCATCTATTTTCCAGACCATTATGAAGAGAAAAATAACCATTACCAGGGAGAGAATTATGACCATTCCCCGCACACCCGCCTCATCATTTCCCCCGCCTATGATGGAAATTAGCCAGCCGGGCAGTATCATGGCCACGGCGGTGAATAACAGCCGGAAAACCGACTGCCAGGTGGAAAGATTGAGGCGCTCCAGCCTGCTGGAAGCCAGCTCAGGTATCAGAGCATTATAGGGAGCTCCCACCACAGTATAGAAAATGAAGAATAGACAGCCCACTGCTGTCAAATACATAAAGGGCATCAGCTGGCTGCCGCCCCGGGGAGGGAAGAAAAAAGCAACTGTCATCAGAGCCAGGGGAATAGTTCCCAGGGCTATAAAGGGCATCCTCCGCCCGTAAGAGGTCTCCGCTCTGTCTGAGAAATAGCCCACGGCGGGATCGGCCACCATATCCACAAAGCGGGAGATCACCAGGGCCAGGGAAATAAAGATCGGAGCCATCACCGGCCTCATATCCGAGGCAGATGGCGGCAGATAGTAATACAGAAGCCACTGGGCAAATATCTGATCGGCGATGGCATAGCTTACACCCAGCCCATAAATTATCTGTATTTTGCGCGGAAGGTCTGCAGTCTCGCTCTCAGGCACTGACAAAAATATCGACGCCCCCTCTAATTATTCACATCGACTCCCCCGAAAAGCAGCAGACAGTTTATCTCCAGTGTACTTTCGATCTCAGCATCATCTGCAGAGGGATTTCTGGTATTATTATCCCAGCCGGCAAAGATGGGCAGCCCTTTGATCACCACGTTCCATCCTTCGGGCACATAGATATCATCTCCGCCGAAAAGAGCGAAAACATCAAACTGGGCCCTACCCCCATCCAGAACAGCCTCTCTTAAATCTATCTCAGCACCGCCGAATATCGATATACTGCTTCCTCCTTTAAAATTCGAAGACACAACCCGGCTGCTTGTCCCGGAAAATATATTGATCAGATTCAGCCGGCTTCTGTCTATTTCTCTGGGCTTTCTGTGACCGCGCAGCAGCAGCCAGACCCCGATAAAAATAAGGACGAGCGGCCAGAAGCTCACGTATTCAAAAACATTCAGCTGATCAAGATTACCTGCCAGAAAGAGCGAACCCAGCAGCAGGATTATGAGCCCGCCAAATCTGCCGGCAGGATTTGTCAGCAGATTGTAAAGACCTGCACCTATAAGAAGTAGAGGCCAGTAGGTGGCAAAAAGCTGCCACAGCCCCAGATCCAGCACACCCACATTGCTCAAAATAATAAATACACCCAGCAAAATCAAAAGAACGCCCAGCCACCTTCTCTGATGCATCTTCATTCCCCCTCTTCAGCCAGCCTGACCAGCCGACTGCTGTTAAAATATATCATAACATTTCAATTATACTACATTTCATAATATTTGTCCATACAGAGTCAGCTGTCAGTCTACAAATTTGTGTGCTGGATCATCTATATCGGCTGCATAGGGTTTTATATCCAGAAGTGGTGTTTCATCTACAGCATCGAGGCCGGTTACGATCAGCTCATTCTCCTCCCGGGACAGAAGTTTTACCAGGGTAACACCGATGGGGTTGGGGCGGCGGGGAGAGCGGGAAGCAAACACTCCTCTCACACCTCCCACCCGCCTGGGGCCTATTAGATCATAGCCGCTGGCCCTGTGCAGGTGGAATACTATCTTCAAGTATTTATTCTCCTCTATTTTATCCAGTCCCTCCGCATACTCCTCATTTACTATTATACGACTTTTTTCAGCCTTCATATCGTCAGGTGAAGCCGTCTCGACAAATTCGCTTTTAATAATGCCTATAGGGCTAAATTCCACCACTTTATCCTCCTCTCATTCATCGATGACCAGACCTGAATGTGAGGGAATTCCGGCCAGAGGGCGTGCTGATCTGACAGCTCTTTCTATAGCACTGCTGACCAGGAGAGCAGCTTTTTCCCCCAGCAGCGAGATATCTGCCTGCCTGACACCTGTGGAAATTGCATATACACTATCTCCGTCGAACATGGTGTGGGCCGGGCTGATGGACCTGGCCAGACCATTTTGAGCCATACCGGCAACCTTCGTCGCTTCGGCCTTGTTCAAACCGGCATCTGTGGCCACGACTGCCAGGGTGGTATTATTGCTGTTTTGACGGGAGGTGCTGTCAATCTCCTCCATGGCAGATACCGCCGGGATGAATAGCCCCTTCTCTCTGTCAAAAGTACCTGCCAGCACACTGCCCGAATCGGCCTCAATGACATTGCCGAAGCAGTTAACAACCACCAGCACCCCGATCTTCACACCGCTTTTCAGGCCTGTCGAGGCCTGACCCAGACCGCCTTTCATCATTCCTTCCCCTCCCATTATCTTGCCCACAGTCGCTCCATAACCGGCACCTAAATTGCCCGAAGTTTTTTCTTCTCCTTCAGAGCATTTCTCACAGGCTCTTCTGGCCATATCAGCCGAAGGAGGTTGAGGAGATCCCACCCCCAGATCAAATATAACTGAGGCTGGCACAATGGGAACAGGTATAACACCTGTGGGAAAACCAATTTTCTTCTCCCGCAGATAATCCATCACACCACCGGCAGCCTCCAGTCCGAAGGCGCTGCCGCCTGTCAGAAAAATCCCGTGAACCCTTTCAACCCTTTTTTCCGGATCCAGGAGTTTATTTTCCCGGCTGCCAGGAGCTCCCCCTCTGACGTCTACACCTGCCACCGCCCCCTCCTCTCCGGTCAGTATGACAGTACAGCCCGTTATTTTCTCGCTATCATGGGCATGCCCCACACTGATACCCGGTACATCGCTCAACTGAGACAAATTTCCACCCCCGGGTTTTAGATGATCTTTTCCTCCAGGCGCAGCGGCGTTGCAGGGGGAGTGATAAGGGCAAGATCTTCAGCCTCTGCATCAGAATATCGCTCAAGAAAAACCAGCTTTTTCAGAAGGCTCAGATCACCCTCCCTCACCTTAAACTCAAGACCCTTACCGCGGTTGCGCCTGAGCAGATCATCGATAAATTCATGCATCTCCTCCGCGTAATCGTAATGAATCCTTTCCAGATTGCCATTGTCGATCAATACAATTGCTTCGTAGCTCTTCATGCACTGAAAGCTTATCTGTTCGGCCATCTCTTCTCCGTACTGATTGGGATCCTGATACTGATCTATTTCAGGCCACTCCACCAGAGCCCGGCTGTCATTTTGTTCATATTCTCTAAATCTCTCCACCCAGCGATCCAGCTCACCTGTCATGGCCAGATGCTGGCGGTAGGTGTCACCCCCACAGTCTATCCAGCCCCGGCTGAGATAGTAGGTGGCACTGCCGTCTACTCTACCCTCTGCCTGCTGGCTGCCGCTCAAAAGCGGGATGCAGTCATGCATCATGGGAATAACCAGTTCTGCATTTTCAGCCTCTATACCCTCCACTCCTCCACTGCAGAATCCATAGGCCAGTATAATCCTATCAAAATCATCAGAGCTCTCCAGCTCATCTATTCCCTGCTGAAGTTTTTCCTGCATGCGGGTCTCATCCGGCATATCATGCAGGCCCTGAGGAAGCAGCTTCAATGTTATATCATTGTGATCTTCGGTCACCTGCTGTAATTCATCGTAGAATACACTGCAGCCCAGTATGGCTTTTTTCATTTTTTGTTACACCCCTGTCCGTGATTTTAATTTTTCCACAGGAAGCACCGGCACATAGTTGAGCAAGGTGTAGATAAAAAATATCTGCACCGGCATAATTATACCCCTGGCCACAAGCCGGGCGGGAAGAATAGCCCAGAAAGCGTCACCGAACATGATCGAAAGCCAGAAAGTATTCATAAAGACAGAGACTATTATATCGGTCACTAACAGGCCGGCAACCAGCCTGCGGATGCTGATCTTATCCAGAGCCCTGCTGCGGAAAAAATAGCCGGGTATAAAACCAATAAGAGCATAGCTGATGGTAAAACCCGGGAAAAAACCACCCATGGGGTTGATCAAAATCCCCACCAGATCAGCAACAACACCGGTCATAGCCCCGGCCCAGGGGCCAAGCAGAATCCCGGCCAGATAGAGGGGAGCGTGATCGAAAGCAATTCTGATCGTGCCGCCTATCATAAAGGCAAAAAAGCGGGCCAGAATAATGCTCACGGCCGCCATCAGACCCATAATGGCAATTCTCTTCATCCTCATCTTATACTTCCTCCTCATCCTGGTCTCATTAAACTTTACTATTTTGATCTGACTTTATCATTTTAAATCTGGGTCTTATATTATCAAAAACATCTATTAGTGTCAATAAAGCAAATTACTGATATCAGCTGCGGGCCAGCCACAGATTGCGTCGGGAATACTTCCATATTATCACTGTCTCGACCCCCTGACCGGCGGTGAAAGCCAGAGCTCCCAGCACCGCAGGAGAGAGGGAAATCACGGGTGCCAGAGGCCAGAGTGTGACTAGCAGGGTGACAAATACTGCCAGCAGATTGGCGGCCTTGCCAAAACCTATCAGTTTGGTCGTCTGCTGCTCCATCAAAAGTCCCCAGTATGCCTCCCTGATGGCCCTGATCAGGGGCAGCAGGCTGAAGGCGATGAGGACCGTCTGCCCCAGAGAAGCCACCTGCTCTGAAACACCTATTATATAGTGCATTATCAGAAAGCCCAGCGGCGAAAAACTTATGATAAACATGGAGATTGTCAGCAGCAGTCCGGAGATAAAACAAAATCTCTTCACCTTCTGCCAGCGCAGGTGATCTCCACCCTCCACGTAGACTAGGGAGCACTGATGCAGATTGCGCAGCGGCCCGACAACTATAACCATAAGCCCGTAGGCTACCCCAAAGGCGGCCAGGGCCTGGGTGGGATCCACCTGGCTGCGGGCGATGCCGCTCTGGACCAGAGGCTGCAGAAAGGAACGGAGATATCTCATGGCCGCCAGAGGCAGGAAAAAGCTGAGAATACCGGCAAGCTTGAGCGGTTCGGCCTTTTTCTTTACCATGCGGGCTGCGGCCCGGGCAGGTGAAGTATAATAATAAAAGACGGCACCGGTCACCACAGAACCCTCTATGCCTATACCCACAGTCCAGGCCAGCCCCGCTGCCACCACACCTGAGATGGACTGAGTTCTCACAGCCCAGTATAAAAAGAGTGAGATGGCCACCAGCCTGACCGCCGTCCCGGCGGTTACCAGCCTGGTATTCTCATGGCTTATGACCAGCCCCCTGTGCACATTGCGCAGGGCCTCAACGATGGGCAGAAAACAGGTTATGCGCAGGGCAAGATAGGCAAATCTTATCGTCTCGGGATCATTCAGTCCGATTACCGTGCGCAAAAACCAGCCTCCCAGCGGTGTGTAGGCTAAAAGAGCCAGCACAAAAAACATGGCGGCGGTGATGGACCAGATAAATTTAGAGGCCAGATAGAAACTCTCCCTGTCCTCGACGAGTGATATATTAATCTGCATGAACATCCTGTCCGGGGCCTTGACGGCATTTGTGATGGCTTTGACGACGGTAAAGACGGCAATGCTCAGCTCCGGATAGGGCAATCTGGCCATAGCCGCATTCATGAGGGAATGTATGGAGGATATGAAAAAGGGTGTTACCGCCAGGGGAAGATAGAAACCCAGCAATTTTCTGTAGCTTATGCCCCGTTCAGCTCTCTCCGGTTCATCCATGACTTTATAATCACCAACTCGATTTATATTTACAGATTAACTGTTTACATAGTTATAAATAAATTTAAGATCTCCTTCCCAAAATACAAATCATTCTGCTGTTGATGAATTTAATCGAATCATGTGGTATAATTATCGATGTAACCTGCTAGAAAGTGGGAGGGGAGAAATGATGGCAATAACTGTTGAAGCTCTTCTTAGAGATAAAGCCATGGAAAACTGTCAGCTCAAAGCCGGAGAGAGCGGTCTGCAAAATCGGGTCACCTGGATCCACATCGGTGAGGTAGTCAACATGGGTGAATGGCTGGATGGTGGTGAGCTGCTCCTCACCTGTATCCACGGCCCGGGAGATGACAAAGAAAAACAGCTGGAGTTCCTGCAGGGCATCAAAGAAGCAGGAGGTTCAGCGGTGGGGATAGAGACAGGCTATTATTTTAACACTATTCCCGACTATCTGATCGATGAAGCAAATAAAATTGGCCTGCCCCTGATCGAGATACCGCCGGGCAGGCCTTTTGTGGAAATAACTCAGGCGCTTTTACCCAGGATCACAGCTGCCCTGGAAAAAAGAGACCAGCAGAGCTGGGATGAAGAGATCTCCTCACTCAAAGAGACGCTAGAGACCAAACTCTATCAGGAGCTGATCAACCAGAGATTCGAAAATGCCCTGGAGATAGTTGACGACATCTGTTATTACCTGACAGATCTCCGGCAGAACTCCCGGGGCACACGCTTCTATCTGCTCCAGACACTGCAGATTATCTTCTCAGCCTCTCTGGAGCTTAAAGCTGATATCATCAGGGTTTATCGCAATTATCTGGTGTTATATAACAATTTAAAACTTATCTCCTCACCGCAGAAATATCTTGATTTTGCCGCTATAGCTCTAAAAGATATGATCTCCCTGGTCAAGCTCTCCACAGAGGGTGAATACAACACCCACATATATCAGGCTTTTAGATATATCTTTGACAATTACAAAGATCAAAACCTGAAGATTTCAGAGGTGGCCAGTGAGATCGGTGTCAGCTCTCCCCATCTCAATTATCTTTTTCGGACTGAGGTGAAGATGCCGCCCAAACAGGTTCTTACCACCATCAGAATTGAGGCCGCCAAACACTATCTCTTCCATACCGATATGGCTTTGAGCAGGGTGGCTGCCAGGACCGGCTTCAGTGATGCCAGCTATTTCAGCCGGGTATTCAAAAAAGAGGTGGGTCTTCCACCCAGCGAATACCGCAAATTGATGGAGTGAATCTCGGTCAGGCTCAATCCGAATTAACCCCCGGTTCAGCCAGTGAGGGCAGATCGAGCTCCTCTTCCAGCTTGGCGGCCGCTGCCAGCATTTTCTTATCCTGAAAGAAATCGGACATAAACTGCAGCCCCACGGGCAGTCCCGGTGTGGAAAAACCACAGGGCAGTGTCATGGCCGGCAGTCCGGTCAGATTTGCCAGTATCGTAAAATCGGGAAAATCATAGGCCCCGGCCTTTCTTCTGCTTAAACCTTCACTTTTTTTTCCGGGAATAGTGGGAGAGGTCGGGGTTAGAATTATGTCATACTCCGACATCAGTTTTCTCATCTCCTCTATCAGCAGAGTCCGTATTCTCACTGCCCGGGCAAAATATTTTTGCTCATAGCCCTCACTCTGCATCAGACTTCCGCAGAGAATTCTAAATTTGACCTCACGCCCCAGCAGATTTACATTATCGCTCAGCCGATTGATGATGGCATCATCGGGAAAGCATTTATCTCCAAAATCTCCTTTTTCGGTTAAACATTTGAAAAGCTCGCCATGGGCTATGATGTAATATATGGATTTTACCAGCTCCGGAGAAGGAAGTTTAATATTTTCAACCCGTCCCTTCAGGCCTGAGATCTTATCTATAGTTTCCTCTATCTTCTCTCTGACCTCAGCTTCCACTCTCTCATCCTCAAGATAATTTGTGGCCAGACCAAATTTAAACCCGGAGAGGTCATCCCTGTTCAGATCGGAAAGATCAAAGTCCTCCAGACCCAGTTCGGCAAAATTCAATCTGCGCCGATCGGCGATGATGTCCAGCAGCAGAGCAGCATCCTCCACCGATCTGGTTATAGGACCTATCTGATCCAGAGAGGGAGCAAAGGCAATCAGTCCGTGCCGGGAAACAAGGCTATAGGTGGGCTTTAAGCCGATAACACCGCAGTAACAGGCCGGCATCCTGATCGAACCGCCCGTGTCAGAGCCCAAAGCGGCCGGAACCATGCCGGCAGCTACGGCGGCAGCAGAGCCTCCACTCGAACCTCCGGGCAGATACTTCTTATTCCAGGGGTTGACGGTCACCAGCAGGGCATTCTGACCGCTGGCAGAGACCATACCCAGCTCATTGAGATTTGTTTTGCCGGCAATAAGGCCTCCACCGTCAACAATGGCCTGCACCGCTTCAGCATTGTATCTTCTCATATCCCAGTTTATAGCCCGGGAAGAACAGGTGGTGGGAAGATTTTCAGTGCTGATGTTATCTTTTACAGCAAGGGGTATTCCCCGGAGCTCACCCCCGTCTTCAGCAGAAGAAACCTTCTCCGCCTCTGCTATCAGATTATCATTGACACTTATGAAGGCATTTATCTCATCATCATATTCAACTATTCTGCGCATGAACTCCGCGGCGGTCTCCACAGCGCTGATTTCGCCCCGGGACAGCTCCGATATCAGCTGCTTCAATCCTTTTTCGTAAAATGACAATTAGCATCCCTGCCTTCAATATTATGCAGCCGGAGCGGTTAAAGCCGCTCCGGCTGCGTTTTTTTATTTACTGGATCAGCCCCTCTTCTTCCAGAAACTGCTCGGCGGCCTCGGATGGTTCATAGCCCTCCATATCTACCATAGCATTTAGTTCCTGCATCGTCTCATCATCGAGCAGACGGGAAAGTTCCCTCATGATTTCCTCAATTTCAGGATATTGATCAAGAGTTTCCGCTCTGATCACAGGAGCTCCGTTGTAAACGGGATGGTATTCCTGATCATCTTCCAGATTGACCAGGTCAAAACCATCTATGCGTCCATCGGTGGCGAAGCCCATAGCCACGGCCACATCTCCATCTCTGAGAGCCCCATAAGTTATACCCAGGTCCATGATCTGGGTGCCATCAAAATGAAAGCCATAATGCTCTGTGAGACCCGGATACCCATCCTCGCGCACTGAATACTCATGATTGGTGGCAAAAACCCACTGACCCGGATCAGGAGCTTCAACACCTTCATTTATGGCCTCAGCCAGATCACTTATTGTTTCGATGCCAAGTTCTTCGGCATCTTCCTCCCTCATCATTATTGTATATGTGTTATTCAGTGGAGCATAATCAAGCCAGACAAGCTGATTTCTCTCATAATCCTCATCTCTTACCACCTGGTAGGCTTCATCGGGATCTGTGATAGGATCTTCAAAACCCAGATGTGTGATGAGTCCCGTGCCGGTATATTCCCAGGCCAGATCCACCTCACCTATCTCCTGAGCCTCCCTGAGCACAATGGTCCCTCCCAGATTGGTCTCATCCACTGTCGGGATTCCATTGGCCTCCAGAATCTGAATTGTCATCTGTCCCAGAACAAGCTGTTCGGTAAATTCCTTTGATCCCACCACAACAGGGTCTTCAGCCACCGCAGAAAGTGTCCAGCCCAGAACTATGGCCATTACCAGCAGACCAGCAATGATAAGCCCCGTTCTATTGGAAAATTTCCTCATGATTAAACCCCCCCTTAAGGTTTATTGAGGCCTCTTCACCATTTGACAATTCGATTTTTTATCTCTCCTATCCAGAAATCCAGAAGAATAGCCAGAAGAGCGCTCAATCCCGCTCCGGTGACGATGATCATATCGCGCCTTATAGAAAGGCCTGTGACAATAAGATCACCCAGCCCACCGGCACCAATAAATGTAGCCAGAGTGGCCGTTCCCACATTTATTACGATAGCTGTTCTTATACCGGCCACTATGATCGGCGCGGCAAGTGGCAATTCTATGCGGAGCAATATTCTCCACCGGGTCATGCCCATGCCTCTGGCCGATTCTATGATCTCATCATCGATACTTGTTATACCTGCAAAAGTATTTCGTAATATGGGAAGTATGGAATATAGCCAGATGGCAAATACAGCCGTGTTAAAACCCAGTCCGAGCCAGGTGTAAAAGATGGCCAGTATGGCCAGGCTGGGAACAGTTTGCCCCACATTAACTGCATTCTCCAGAATCTTTCCCAGCCGGTAAAATCCAGGCCTGGAGAGAAATATACCCCCGGGAATACCAACGGCCAGTGCTCCGGCCATCGATACGGCCACTAGCACAATATGCTCTCGCAGTGAGCGAGATATCTGTTCGGAGGAAAGCATCCTCTCCACCATAGAATCAGTCGGGTTATTAATGACATACCAGATAAGCCCCCCGGCCAGGGCGAAGATAAAGGCTGTTATCGCAATCAATCTCAGATTCCTATTCTTCATCATTCCTCCCTCACTTCCTGAAGGAGATCCTGAAGTGTGATAACATCCTTAAATCTTCCCAGCTCCTCATCCACGACCGGCACATACCCCTCACCACATTCCAGCATCAGCGAAAGGGCATCATTTAAAGTGGAATCAGCAGAGACAGTGTCGGGGAAATCGTCCATCAGCTCCTCGGCACATTCTCCTGCTTCTTCCAGTGCCTGTCTGTCTATTCTCCCCATCAGACAGCCCTCCTCATCCACAACACAGAGAACATCTTCAGCACACTTTTCCAGTGTCTTTTCCATTTCTTCCCGGCTGCAGTTCCTGACTACTGTGAGCTCTTCCTTCTCTTCCTCCACTATCTCCTCCACTCTGATCAGATGAAGTCTCTTGATCGAGCGGTTTTTCCCAACCAGCTGGGCCACAAATTCGTCAGCGGGAGCATCTAGAAGTTCCTGGGGAGAAGAATATTGAACTAAACTTCCATCCTTCAAAACGGCAACCTTATCACCCATTTTAATCGCCTCATTAATATCATGTGTTACAAATACTATAGTTTTGTTCATCTGGTCCTGTATGCGCAAAAATTCATTCTGGAGGTTTGCTCTGGTGATGGGATCAACGGCACCAAAGGGCTCATCCATAAGCAGCACAGGAGGATCTGCAGCCAGAGCACGGGCAACACCAACTCTCTGACGCTGGCCTCCGGATAAGGCTGCCGGCAGCCTATCCCAGTAAATCTCGGGGTCCAGGCCCACCATATCCATCAGCTCCTCCACTCTCTCTTCTATTCTATCCTCAGACCAGCCCAGCTCCCGGGGTACAGTTGCGATATTTTCCATTATGGTCATATGGGGAAAGAGACCTATTTCCTGTATGACATAACCGATACTTCGGCGGAGCTCTATCTCATCCATATCTGATGTGGGCTGATCTTCCAGGTAGATCTCTCCTTTATCTGGCTCGTGCAGCCTGTTAATCATCTTTAATGTTGTAGTTTTTCCGCAGCCGGAGGGACCGACCAGAACACAAACATCTCCCTCCATTATCTCCAGATCGAGATGATCTACAGCCGGTCTTTCCAGCCCGGAAAATTCTTTGGTGATATCTTCCAGCTTTATCATGGTATAACCCCCCGACACTAATGCTCAATCGTCCTGCTGGTCTCAGCCCAGCCCAGCAGCAGATCAAAGCCTACGGCAATTATGGAAATAAATATAGCTCCGGTTATAATCATGGGAGGATTCGTGCGGGATATTCCGTTAAAGATTAACTCACCCAGCCCCCCTGCACCCACATAAGCAGCGATAGCCCCGATTCCCACAATCATGACCGTGGCAGTTCTGATTCCGGCCATGATGACAGGGAATGCAAGTGGCAGTTTAATCCGGTAGAGAATGCGAAATCTGGTCATGCCCATACCACGAGCGGACTCTATTATGGCCGGATCAATCTCATCTATACCCGAATAAGTATTCCGAACTATGGGCAGAAGCGAATAGAGTATGAGGGCCACCACCCCGGTCTGAAATCCGATGCCGAAAAAGGGTAAAAGCAGACCCAGCATTGCTATGCTGGGCACTGTCATCAGCACCTGACAGGCTGTGAGCACGGGCGTCGCCAGCCTCTTAAAATAACTTATCAAAACCCCCAGAAACACACCTATTATTATGGCAATTCCCACCGAAACTATTATCAGCCACAGATGTTCCAGAAAAAGCCCGCTGACAAGTTCAGAGCGATTGATGATATAGTTGTAAACTTCCATGAATACCCCCCTCCAGATGTATTCTGATGGCAGTATTGTGAATATTTTAATTATGAATTTTCGGAATTTTTGTGGGGAAAATATACAGCAGCAAAACTGTAGAATTCATTGCTTTGTCATTTTAACATACCTCTACATTTTTATATTATCACAGTGAGCGCAACAGTCAATACAAAATTCTGTTATATGTTTTTAATTTTCCATTATTACTTCAAATTTTGAATTTTTAGTTGCCCTCTATACCTCTTTTTTCCTCTGTTTACTCCAAAAAAATCACCGCGGAACAGCCCGCGGTGATTTTGATCAACAAAGCTAATAACAGCTTTATTTGAATTCTGCCAGGATTAAGAGGCCTGCTGGCTAGATATGATCTCACTCTCGCCGGGACGCATCTCATCGACTTTTTCACCGCGCACACCATATTTTTTAGCCGTGATGAATAGGAGAAAAGCCCAGCCCAGCATAAGCACCGCTCCGGTGCTCAGAACATATCCCTGGGCGGCAAAGATCGGTGTGAAAGCCACTATACCCAGTTCTATAATCGAGATAAAAACATAAGCCATCCCGTAATCCTCGAGCGTACCACTGGAAAATTCGGGATCGACGACTCTCAGCAGGGTAACTCCCATGGCCACAACACCTGTCGTCCAGCCAAAGCAGAATATGGAGCGCTCAAACCAGAAATTCTGGAAAAGCTTTCTGCCGGCAAAGGAGAGAAAAAGAATATTATACAGAATTCCAATTGCCACCAGTATAATTAGCGGTGCAATATACTGCATCACTATGGAGACATCTATCGATGCCACACCGAAGGCAACCAGATAATCTGTGGATGAGCTGCCGATCCTTTTGATTATTCTTCTATCGACATAATCACCCAGCCCCACTCCTTTAAGACCAAAATGAAGTATTACACCGGCCAGCATGGATAGAGCCATCATGGGCAGTTCTACATCGAAGGGCAGGGCAGCAAAAGCGTAAAACCCATAATATCCGCCAGCGGTGGCAATCAATACCAGCAGAACATGCCAGGTTAGAGGGTCGATGGACATGGGGTTAACGGTCTCATCTCCCATGGAATTGCGCTTATTTTCCGGCACCAGACCTGTGCGCATGCTGTCAGGAAGCTCCTCCATGGTGGAAACAAATCTGGTGGCATTCATCCTGGTGGCTATATTTATGATCAAAAGCCCGAATAAAACTGCTGAAACGAGACCTACGGTGGCGAATGTCTGCCCTATAGGTATGGCCCCCTCCCAGTCGAGAAGTGTCTCCAGACTTCCGCCGATAGCGGCTGCATATCCGTGGCCTCCAACAAAACCTGCCGGCTGAAGCAGAGGAAAGGCATCTGGTGTTGCCGGAAAGAATCTCCTTATCAAAAAGCCGCCCAGCAGCAGGGCTGTACCAAAACCTCCCACTTCTGCAGCCAGATTGAGTGTGAAGGTATCTCCAACCTTATCGACCATGCTGCCAAAGGATTTGATCTTTTCCCGGCCAATAAATAGAGTAGCAAAAAGCACTACTACCAGCATATAGGGATAATCAGCCAGCTGACCGCTGAAGGGCATCAGATCAAGGAACTGATGGCCCAGAAACAGCCCCAAAAACCCGGCTATGAGTGACGAAGGCAGATATAATTTTTGTATAAGTTTGATTTTACCACGCAGATATTGGGCCAGCAGAAGAAGAAGCGACATCAGAGCAAAATCCATTACCAGATCATACGGGCCAAATGACATCTTTTACATATACCCCCCTGTAATGATAGCCACTGTGAAATTTATTCGAACTTATTCTCCTCCACCAAGGATTTGTGATCTTCAGCCAGGATATCCCGGGCTATTTCCTTTGCTCTCTCGCGAGCATCAGGCGAACCTTCTTCTATCCAATCATCCCAGTCGCTGTTCTCGTGAAGAGCATCATCAAAAAACTCCGAGCGCATGTATTCCAGAGTGCTATCACAGGTCAGGAAGTTTCCTCCCGGCCCCACCTCTTTGATCTCTTCAAAGGCCAGCCTCTCCTCGCTGAACTCCAGACCTCTCAGAACGCGGTTGGATATGCCCAGTATTTGATCATCGATAACATACTGCTCATAAGCCACACACATACCCGAATCGAGCAGGCCGGCAGCATCGTGAATGTAATTGGCTCCGGACAGAGCCGAGAGCAGCACTGTAGACATCTTCTCATACCCGGCCTGAATATCAGGAATCTTGGTGTCCGAGACCCCGGCAGTATTGTATATAGGCAGATCATAATACTGTGCCATCTCAGCACAGGCAGCATTCATCATACCCATCTCAATCGAGCCAAATCTGAAATCAGAAGTCTTCATATCCATCGTTGTCGGCACCACCGAATAGAGCGTTTTGGCACCTCTCTCGATCACCTGACTGAAGGCAACTGTGAAGAGCGCCTCGGCATTGGTCTGTACAATTGTTCCCGGAAGTGTTATGGGGCTTGTGGCTCCGGCTATCGGTGCCGGAGGTCCCAGAACGGGCACACCCCTTTCCACGGCATAATGAAAATACTTTGTATATTCCTTCTCCATGGAGAGAGGGCTCATTATATTTGCTATGAAGGAGATAAAGGGCTTTTCTCTGAACTCCTCTTCCGAGCCGGCAATATTAACGGCCGTATCGATTACCTTTTTGATCCCCTCCAGAGTGTAAACTCCACCCATAATGTGTTTTCTCGTGTTTTTCAGGGCATTGAAAAACCTGGCCTCATCAGCCCCTTCCTTGCCGGCATCATTGGGAAAGACCGGTATTACAAAGAAATCGATATTATCAAGATTCTCGACCAGTCTTGCAGTATTGGCCACATCGTCAGAGACAGCTTCACGTTTATCACCTGAATCAATGTCGAGGACATTGACAGCGGTGCCTCCGGTACCCATATGCACTCTGGTACCACCCAGCTCAATGTTGTGCTCTTCACTGCGGCCGTAAAGAGTGACCTGAGAGGGAGCAGTCTCAATCGCCTCCTCTACCATCTCCGCAGGCAATTTGACTATCTCCTCCTCCCTTTCGACATCAGCACCTCTATCTTTAAAGAGATTCAGTGCTTCCTCATTCTCTACCCTGACACCGACCTCTTCCAGCACCCTCAGTGATTTCTCATGGACCTGATCTTTTTGCTCTTCATCAAGAAAACTGAGCTTGCCGCCATGATAGACCATTATTCGCCTCCTTTATTTTCTCTTTTTTTCATGATCTCATCTCTGACACTGTTAAACCTGTCCGTGAGCTCTTTCATTTTTTCCCGCTGAACGCCCTTTCGCCGGGCCTTCTGTATGAGTTTTTTAGCACTATGCAGATCTCCACGATCAAGTCTATCATGGGCTCTGCTGACTAAAACACGGCCATCAGCCCTGCTCCGCATCCTCTCATAGATTTTAAAGCCAAAAAACATCAGGATGAGAGCGACGGCCCATTCCATGCCGACACCTCCCATTATTCTGTGATGATCTTATCGTTGAGGCCGGCCAGCCTTTTTCTCTCTTCTGTGCTCAGGGCTGGCTCATGTGTGGCCAGAACTTCCCTGGCTATCTCCCTGGCTCTTTCACAGGCTTTTTTGCTTCCGTCCTCCTCCCACTTTTCCCGGGGTTTGCGGTCACTTACCTGCGGCTGAAAGAACTCAGATTTCATATGGCGATAGGTATGCTCGTCGGTGAGGAACTCTCCTCCGGGCCCGACCTTCTCTATGGTATCCAGAGCCAGCGTATCATCGTTGACCTCGATACCCCTGATAGCCCTCTTGGCCATGCCGATTATCTCGTTATCGACAACATATTTTTCATAGGCCACAGTCTGGCACATCTCCAGCAGACCTGCAGCATCATGGATGAAATTTGCTCCGGCCAGACCGGTTATAAGATTTGTCATGGCCGATTCATAGCCCGCCTGTATATCCGGCACCTTGGCATCACTCATTCCAGCAGTGGAATACAGGGGCAGTTCCAGCCTCTGTGCCAGCTGAGCCAGCCCGGCATGCATGAGGCCCATCTCTATCTCTCCTGTGATATAGAGAGCCTGTTTCATATCCAGGGCCGAAGCTGTCGAGGCGAACAGCACCGGTGTGCCGGGGTTGATAAGCTGGGCCAGGACGACTCCTGCTATCGATTCGGCCGCCATTAGAGCGATATTGCCGGCAATGGTCATAGGTCCGGTGGCACCTGACAGAGGTTCAGCAGGTATGGCCAGGGGCAGCCCCTCTCCGGCTATCTTGATCAGAAAGTCGGTATAGGTCTCATCCATCACCAGGGGTGACATCACACAGGTGATGAAAGAAATAAAGGGTTTTTCCTGAAGCTTCTGTCTCCCGCCGGCCATCTCACTGGCCAGCTCTATAACTTCGTCTATTCCCTCTGTCGAATAAATCCCCCCCATGATATGCTTTTTGGTGTTTTTGAGGGAGTGAAAGAATCTGTTCACATCAACATTCTTGTCCTCGCATTCCTGAGGATAGACGGGTATAACCAGAAAATCTATATTATCGAGATAATCCACCAGCAGCGATATATTTGCAACATCTTCCACCTCTATCTTGCGCTTTTCACCGGTCTCCAGATCCAGTACATTGAGGACAGTGCCTCCGGTGCCAAAATAGACCCTGTTCTCCCCTACCTGCAGATGATGTTCTTCCTCTCTGCCCCAGAGTGTGACATTGCTGGGAGTGCTCTCCAGAGCATCATCTATCATGGCGGCCGTCAGGCGCACTCTCTTGCTCCCCTCATCAACTTCAGCGCCGTTCTCGGCAAAAATATCACGCGCTTTTTTGCTGTTTACCTCCATACCTGTGTTGGTCAGCAGCCTGTAGACCGCATCTTCCATACTATCCAGGTCATTTTCACTCAGGGGCTTATAATCCTTGCCCCGCAGTTCATTCATTTCCACACCCTCCAGAATGCTCTCATGTGTCATAATAATATCCTCCTCACAGCTTAATATTTTGTGATCTGACCCACCGCTCAGCCGGCCAGTTCCTGAACTAAATCTTTGGCTGAAGCTGCATCAGGGGCCCAGCCATCTGCCCCGATATCATCTGCAAATTCCTGAGTGACCGGTGCTCCCCCCACGATAACATCAAGACTATCCCTGAGACCTTCTTCTTCCAGCACCTCGATAACATTCTGCATCTCCGTCATGGTGGTTGTCAGCAAAGCGCTCATTCCCAGCACATCAGCATCATTTTCCTTCACCGCCCGGACAAATTCATCTGCTTCCAGATCAACACCCAGATTTATGACTTCCATACCGCCGCTCTCGAGCATCATGGAGACCAGATTTTTGCCGATATCGTGCAGGTCCCCCTCTACAGTGCCGATGACCACAGTTATTGATTCATCTCTGTCACCCTCTGTGAGCAGGGGATTGACAATCTCCATACCGGATTTCATGGCCTTGGCCGACATCAGCACCTCTGGTACAAACATATCGCCGGCTTTGAACCTCTCCCCCACTACATTCATACCGCCGATTAGCCCATCAGAAATTATACTCTGCGGTTCCTCATCCTTCTCTAAAGCCTCGCGGGTAAGCTCTTCGACTCCTTCGGCATCCCCTTCGATAACTTTTTCCGCCATCATTTCAAATTCGGCCATTTTTTGCATATTCCCCCCGTCTTTTTTGTTAATTTGTTTTATAATCTTTTCATAAATAATTCTAGCACAGCCCTGAGAGCTGTTTAATATAGAAAACGATTATAATTTTTTAAACTTTAATCATTTTCAGGTGCCAATTCCAGCCGCCTGTAAGCTCCAGACCAGAGTTTCAGAATATATTCGATCAGCGAATGCCTCCTGTTCTCGATAGAAAGTTTGCCTCCCTGGTCCATAATATTTTCAAGCTCTATCTCTTCTTCCGCTATTGTGATTTTTTTATCTTCGGCGCTGCTGACGAGAAATTTGTAGACAGGCAAACTCACATCATCCACGTCCAGGATATACCCTCTCTCTGTGCGGGAAAGTTCGCCCTCGATCCCTCCCGGCATCCCCGCGCCAAACCCGGCGAATTCCAGGCTGACAAAAATGATTTCCTCATCACCCGCCCGGGCCAGAAAATTCTCTCTTATGGGCTTTTTCTGCACCGAGTGAATATAGTCCAGAGAAAAATAGATCTCATCCCGGTAGGGAAGCACATGATCAACCCCCTGCCGGCTCAGCACAAAAAGATCCTGCTGGGAGCATGCCACCAGTGTCAGCAAAAGCAGTGCCGCCACAACCGGGCTCATCCACCATCTAAATTTTTTCATCTCACCTCACCTGCTGTTATCTAAAGAAATTAGGGCCCTCCCCCAAATAGAGCGAGGAAGAGCCCTCTTAAGTGTCAGAATACGGCTGCAGTTCAGTCGATCATGCCCTGTTCTCGATAGAAACGCTCAGCCCCGGCATGCAGCGGCAGGCTCATGCCGTCCAGAGCCGTTTCCAGGGTGATCTCCTTGCCCAGAACGTGGATATCACCCAGGCGTTCGACATTCTCAAACAGATGCTTTGTTATTTCATAGACCAGATCATCCTCCATATCGGTGATAACTGCCAGCAGGGCGGGAATGGCTACCGTCGTCACATCCTCCTCGATGCCGTAGGTGCCGGCAGGTATATCCTGGCGGGCGGCATAGGGGAGCCTTTCCTGAAGTTCCTCCAGCTTCTCCTCTTCTATCTCCACAAGCCGGACATCCCTTCTAGCAGCAAGCTCCTCGATTCCAGCAGTAGGGGCGCCTGCCCACACTATGGCCGCATCCTTGACACCGTCGGCCATAGCAGATGAAGCCTCGGCAAAGCCCGTGTAATCGTGGTCCACATCATCATAGGACATGCCGTAAAGGTCGAAGAGTTCCCGGGCCATTACCTCCACACCGCTGCCTGGGGAGCCCACAGAAACCCTCTTGCCGGCCAGATCAGTAAAATGCTCGATGCCTGAACCCTCTAAAACGACAAGCTGAACTGCTTCTGGATAGAGACTTGCTATACCCGCTACCATCTCCACGGGCTCATCTTCAAAGTCTCCCAGTCCTTCATGGGCATTGTAGGCAATATTGGCCGCCACCAGTGACAGCTCCGTAAAACCCTGCTTCATCAGGTTTATATTCTCCACACTGGCACCGGTGGATTCCACCGAACACCTGATATCAATATTTTCGTTGATTATCTCAGAGATTCCGCCACCCATAGGGTAATATACTCCGCCAACACCACCTGTGCCTATGGAGATATAACTCCTCTCCCAGGCCTGGACCTGTGAGGGCCCAAGAAACATTGCACCTATCAGCAACACCAGCACCAGAATCGAAGTGCAGTAAAAAGCTTTTTTAATCAATATTTTCCCCTCCTTTAATCTGTACCTCTTCTTCACCTCTGCTTCTGAACCTCTGCAAGACCACAACACCCACAAACAACACCAGACCTATCACATCAGAGATGCCCAGACCAAAGATCAGCAGAAAAGCCGAGCCTATCAGCAACCCCCTTTCCCACAGTCTGCATTTTGTCAGAAAATGGCCTATAACCCCACCGCCCAGCGCGATAACTCCCGCCATGGCTGTTATTATAGATAAACTCAATGCTACCGGCTCAGCCTCTACCAGAACCAGCATGGGGTTATAGACAAACATAAAGGGCACTATAAAAGCCGCTATTGACATCTTAAAACCATCAATAGCTGTCTTCATTCCATCAGCTCCAGCCACAGCCGCAGCCCCATAAGAGGTTAGAGCCACAGGCGGTGTGACTTCGGCCAGTATACCGTAATAGAAGATAAATAAATGAGCAGCTAACAGCGGAACACCGATCATCGTTAAAGCCGGAGCTGCTATGGTGGCGAGAATAATATATTTGGCCGTTGTCGGCATTCCCATCCCCAGTATGATCGAAGCCACCATTGTCAGCAATAATGTGAGAAAGAGGTGGCCCCCTGAAATATGGAGTATGACCTGAGCCATTCTCAGGCCAACGCCTGTGAGGGTAACAACTCCTATGATCGTTCCGCAGATGGCACAGGCAGCAGTAACCGCCACCGAATTGTGGGCGGCAGTCTCAAGTGCTCCCACTATATCCCTGATGCTCATCCTGGTTTTTTTGCGCAGCTGGGCTATTACGATCATGATCCCGGTGGAATACATGGCAGCATAGAGCGGCGAATAGCCCACAACCAGCATTCCTACTATTGTTGCAATGGGAAACAGGAGGGGAAAACTATCTATTATGGCGGTTTTAAGATCTGGAAGTTCACTGCGGGGGGTGGTGCTCATATTGAGCCGGTCAGCCTCAAAATGAACCATGAAGAGTATGGAGCCGAAGTACAGCAGTGCCGGTATGAGGGCAGCACCTATAATGGTCACATAGCTTATGCCCGTCATCTCAGCCATTATAAAAGCAGCCGCTCCCATAACCGGCGGCATTATCTGACCGCCCGAGGAGGCTGCCGCCTCCACACCGCCCGAAAATGTATCCCTGTAACCCACCTTTTTCATAAGAGGTATAGTAAAATTACCCGTTGTGACAACATTTGCCAGCGAACTGCCTGAAATTGTGCCCATAAATCCACTGGCCAGCACAGCTGCTTTGGCCGGCCCCCCCTTGGAAGGTCCGGCGAGAGCATAGGCCAGATTGATGAAGAGTTCCGATCCCCCGGTGGCCTGCAGAAAAGCTCCAAAGAGAATGAAGGCATAGATATATGTTGACATAACATATAGCGGTATGCCAAATATCCCCTCGGTTCCGGCATAGAGATGGGCGGCTATTCTCCGCATCGGATAACCGCGGTGATCCAGAAGCCCCGGCATATATGGGCCCAGATAGGCATATAAAATGAAGACAATCGATACTATACAGAGAGGAATTCCCACGGTTCTGCGCGTGGCCTCCAGCAGTATCAATATGGCTATCACACCGAAAATATAGTCATAGGTGGTCGGCATACCGGCCCTGCGGGCCAGGCCCTCAAAGTTTAAGACCACATAAACAATAACCGTTATGCTGAGAAAAATAAAAGCCCAGTCTATCACCGGCACCTTTTTCTGATCATTTTGCAGTATATCGGATTGATAGGTGAGAAAAATCAATGCCAGGGCAAATCCCAGCGTCACAGATCTCTGAATTAGAGCCGGATACAGGCCAAATAGGGCAGTGTAGATCTGATAGAGCGACCAGCAGATTGCTACAATCAATACCAGCCATTTAATGTAACCGTCAAATTCCCGCCTGCTTTTAAGCTCAAGATCCAGCTCCTGTCCCTCCTCCTTTTTCCCTAAATTTTCTGATTTATCAGCCAAATAAAACCCCTCCTCTGCTGCCTCAAGTGCTGTCGTATTCTGTCTGTATCTATATATATACTATCACGAAATTCTGTGATTTAACATAGAAAAATTAATCATCGTTTATTAATTTTCTATTATTTTTAATAAAACAAAATTTTTGCCAGCAGAAAAACCCACCCCTGCAGGGTGGGCGGCATGATATGAACTTAATTATTTAAAGATTGCTCACTCCGATTCCTTCTGTCTTGTCAGCGTAAAACTCAATACAAGGGCAAGCACCGTCAAAATCATGATCAAACCAAAAGCCTGAGCATAGCCGGTCTGTGTATATCTCCTGCTCCCATCGATCATCTCACCGGCCCAGGTGGCATCCAGCCGCCAGCCTATGAGGCCATTAAAGATAATAGTGCCCAGAAAGGGCGAGATATTCATAACGCCCTTGGCACTGCCTTTGAGGTCGGGAAAGAGTTTCTCGATATTGGTAAAGGAGGTGAGTATGAACATGCGCATAAAACCCATTATAAAAAGCAGGGCAAAGAGCAGTCTGGCCGGAGGCCTGCCCCCTGCCGGCACAATAATATAAAGCCAGATAAGCATTGTGAGCAATATCGATATCCTCATCATCTTCACCCGGCTTCTCATCCGCTTCTCCATCGTCCCAAGCAGTGCCGAGCCCAGCATCATACCTCCGGTCATGAACACAACCAGACTTGAGGCTGCGTTACGGGAGAATTCATAGACATGAGTCATATAGGGCACAAGCCACAATCCCGACAGGCTCATCGAACTTCCCAGCATGACCACAGATATGACAAAGTAACTCCAGAACTGCCAGCTGGAAATCACCCGACCCAGACCGCTCACGATTCCTCGCAGTGTCTGGGGAGGTGGGGTGGTATCAAAATCGGGTTCCATACCTATATCCTCCGGTCTATCGCGCACCACCTGCCATAACATAAAGGCTACCATGCCCCCCACCACTGTAAAAAGATAATATGAGCTGCGCCAGTCGATTACCATAAGCAGCAGTGAAAAGGGTGTGGCCGCCAGCAGGGCACCCATATTTCCCATAAGTGAAGTCCAGCCCAGAAGAGTTGTAAATCTATCCAGGGGAAACCAGGTGGATATGGTGCGCAGCGTGGAGACGAAAAAAGCGGCAGAACCGATCCCCATCAACAACCGGGCTATGTATATGACTGCCAGGCTTTCAGCCAGCCCAAAAAGAAGCGAACCTGCCGTGAGAATGATCATTCCCAGTGTAGTAATAAATCTCACACCATATCTATCGGCGAAAACTCCCACCGGCACCTGCAGCAGTCCATAAGCATAAAAATAGAGCGAGCTGAGTGTGCCCAGCTGTGTGGCACTGAGATCGAGCTCACCTGCCAGCTGATTGGACAGCACCCCGGGAGCAAAGCGGTGAAAGAAGGCCATCAAAAAGGAAAAACTGAGCAGAAAATATATTTTTCTCCGTCTCTTATTCAAATTACCGGCAGTGATAATATCATCTCCTGAAATTATTGCGTGATTCTAACAGGGGCATAGATAGATTCCTGCTATAATTACTATTTATCTTTTCTTTTTATATCTCCTGCTCGATCAGTAGAAGTTTAAATTTTTTCCGCGATAATTGAAAA